>NZ_VRVE01000059.1:0-26850 GCF_008040035.1 Methylobacterium sp. WL9 | reverse complement strand
TGAGGATACGATCGAAATCAGCCGGTGAGATCGGTCGAACAGCTGACTGCGCACGTCCCGAGATCCGGCCCTGATCGTTCAGAACGCCTCGCTCCAGGACACCGCTTTCATCAGCGAACGGCACCGGACGCGCGAAATCCAGGTAGCTACCTGGCTCAATGACTGCGATGAACATGCCCGCAGCTAAAGGATCTGGGATAACATCCTGGACACGTGCAATCGCGAAATATCCGCGTGTGCCTGTGATCTTGCGTGGTTCGTAGTAGACGATCCAGTCGCCAAGACAGGCTTGGACGCGGGTCAGATACTGCTGGGGAAACTGATACCGCTCGGCCGGGCTGTCATCGTAGATTGAATCTACGCGATGAATAAAAACGCCGAGGGTCATATGCAAAACTACCGCTTTAGGCGATCGCTTAAAAGCCTCTCACTGGTCGGAAGCAAGCCACGACCGTAGCTTTACAGCGCATCTGACAGGGCCGTTCGCCTTTGCGCCATAAGCAGAACTTGGCTCAACGCCCGGTAGCGGATGTTCATCCACGCGAAGCCATCCGTCCGGTGTCGACCCTTCTCGGGCCTTCAGGAAGTCCGCTTCACGGCAGGCTAGCGAAGATGACCTAAATCTGCGCCGGGTAGATTTTCGGCTGTCGGCTCTGGCGGATAGTTTCCGAAAAGCAGCCGCTCCTATCTGGAGCAGCTGCCGTCGCATGCTTGACCGTGTGATCCTGGCACAGGATCTTCCGAGGGACGTTTGGCATGTGCAACGGGAAACATGATCAGCAATCTTGAAATTCTGAGCCGCCTGATGCTCGCCGCTGTCCTCAGCGGCTTGATTGGGGTGGAGCGCGAACGGTTGCTCTGGGCCGCAGGCCTGCGAACGCACATGCTTGTCGGGGTCGGCGCCTGTCTCATCGTCATAGTCTCGGCCTACGGCTTCAGCGATGCGCTTGGCGCGCCCAACGTCGTCCTCGATCCTTCGCGTATCGCGGCGCAGGTCGTGTCAGGTATCGGATTTCTCGGAGCTGGGACGATCCTGCTTCGCGGTGAGGTCGTCAAAGGGCTCACAACGGCGGCGAGCCTGTGGGCGGTCGCTGCCATCGGCCTTGCGGTCGGCAGTGGCCTCTACGTTGCCGGCATCGCCACGACCGCCATCCTCTTGGCAATCCTCGCCGGACTAAAACCTCTTCAGGAGCGCTACCACAACCGGCTCCGTGTCCAGCCGCTTCGTGTGCTGGCCGAGACAGGAACAATCACGTTTAATACCCTGCAGGAGATCGCCGGGCAGCATACCTCGCGCATCCGCCAGTTCATTGTACAGCCGGCCGCCGATCCGGGAAAGGACGAGATTTTGATCTCGTTCGCGCGGCTGTCGCGTCAGTCAGTGACAGAACTTGCTCAGGCGCTGCGAGCAAGCCCCGGTGTCGCCAGTGTCGAGAATGTTGAGGGTCCTCTGTAGCCATCTGATAGGCCAGCGGGCGCGCAACCACTGTCCTTACGAATCGTTGTCCGGCATCGTAGAATTGGGAGCGGCTAATGAAATTTGGAACACTCGCACCGCTTGCCCTGGCTATGGCGCTGGGTCTCGCCGGCCCGGTCCTGGCTAAGGAGGACAAGCCGGGAGCAGACTGGATCCCCGCCGAGCAGGTCAAGCAGAAGCTGATGGATGCAGGTTACTCCAGCATCACCGAGTTGGAGGCCGATGACGGGCACTGGGAGGGCGAAGGCCTGAAGAACGGTGTGAAAATGGAGTTCCACGTCGATCCCAGGACCGGCGCCATCACCAAGGAAAAGCCTGACAAGGATTGATGGACAAGGTCGCGCGCCCAGCTCCCGGAGAGGTCCAGACTGGCAAGAAAGGTAGGCGCACGGCGTACCTGATCGCCGTGCGCCACAAGCGCGACTTGCCTCGCATCTACGCTCTGTTAGCCCCTTCGGCCGAGGCCGCGCTCGCGCAGTTGAACGAATTGACGACGGAGGGCATGGGGATCGAGGTCGTTGGTGCTCTCTCGCGGGACTTGGCCCAACGCCTCGGTCTCAAGGCAGGCGAGATACGGCTCGTCTGATCGCCGCGTATACGTCGATCAGCAGCGGGTTGAGCAGATCGAAGGATCTCTGACTTGGAGCGGGAGGCTTATCCTCCACTTCGTTCATGTACCGCCCCACGCGACTGGCATCTTAAGTCAGAAGCCGGGTCAGCGCGTAGCAAGCTGCCGAAATGCCTGCCGCAGCCGGTAGGGTGACGACCCAGGCGACGACGATGTTACCTGCAAGGCCCCAGCGCACTGCCGAGGTCCGCCGCGCCGCGCCAACCCCGATGATCGCGCCCGTGATCGTGTGGGTCGTCGAGACTGGCACGCCAAGCCACGTCGCCAGGAACAGAGTGATGGCCCCTCCCGTCTCGGCGCAGAAGCCCTGCGTCGGGTTCAGCCGGGTGATCCGCGATCCCATCGTATGCACGATGCGCCAACCGCCCGACAGCGTGCCCAGCGCCATCGCGGATTGGCACGCGAGAACCACCCAGAGCGGTACGTGGAAGTCGCCGGTGAGCTGGCCCTGCGAGTAGAGCAGCACCGCGATAATGCCCATGGTCTTCTGCGCATCGTTGCCGCCGTGCCCAAGCGAGTAAAGTGAGGCGGAGACGAACTGCAGCAGGCGAAAGGTCCTGTCCACGCCGAACGGGGTCGCCCGCACGCAACTCCAGGACACGACGAGCACGAGAACAAGCGCCAGGACGAAGCCGATGAGCGGCGACAGCACGATGGCTGCGACCGTCTTGCCCAAGCCCGACCAGACCACGACGCCGAGGCCCGCTTTGCTGACGCCCGCCCCGACGAGACCGCCGACGAGCGCGTGCGAGCTGCTCGACGGGATGCCGAACACCCAGGTGACGACGTTCCACACGATGGCGCCGACGAGAGCGCTGAGGATCACCTGCGGATCGACGATGCCGGCATCGACGATGCCGGTCCCCAGCGTCTCGGCCACGTGCAGGCCAAAGAACAAGAACGCGATGAAGTTGAAGAACGCCGCCCAGAGCACCGCATATTGCGGCCGCAGAACCCGCGTCGATACGATGGTGGCGATGGAGTTGGCCGCATCGTGCAACCCGTTGAGGAAGTCGAAGATCAAAGCCACCCCGATCAGGGCGACGAGGTAAGGCAGGGCGAGGGTTGTGACCTCCATGGCGGTCACACGTTCTCGATCACGATGCCGCTGATTTCGTTGGCGACGTCCTCGAAGCGGTCAACGACGTCTTCCAGGTGCCCATAGATCTCCGCGCCGATCATGTAGGCCATCGCGTCGCCGTCTCCACCATCGCGGCGATGCGCCTGATAGAGCGCCTTCAGGCCCTGCTCCTCCAGCGCGTCCGAGTGGCCCTCGATCTGGGTGATCGCCTCCGTGAGCTGGTTGATGCGTCCGGCATGCCTGCCCACCGCATTGAGCAGCGGCACGGCTTCGGCCGTGAGACGGGCCGCCTCGATCACCGTCTCGCCCATGGAGCGCATCAGGGGGGTGAAGTCGCGCAGCTCGTAGAGTTGAACCGCCTTCACGGTCTTGTTCATCTGGTCGATGGCGTCGTCCATCGATTGGATCAGATCCTTGATGTCGCCGCGGTCGAAGGGGGTGATGAAGCTGAGGCGCACCGCAAGCAGGACCTCGGCGGCGATCGCGTCCGCCTCCTGCTCACGGTCAACGATCACTTGGCAGTAGCGTGGAACCTCGGCACCGCCCTGTAGCACGCCCTGGAGAGCTTCCGCGCCGGCGACCAAAGTCTGGGAGTGGCGCGCGAAGAGATCGAAGAAGCGGTCCTCCCGCGGCATCAGGGCGCGAAACCAGCCAAGCATCGAACGAGCCTCGGGTGACCGTGACGCTGAGCCGAATTGCCGTTGGCTGCGTGCGTGGCAGCAAAACACCAGCCAAGCTGAGGCGTTCCAATGCGCGTCGGAATGTCGACCAACTTCTTTGCCGGCACGCGCTCATGACGGTGCCCTCTTTGGCGGATGACCACAGCAGGTTCCTGCAGCCATGTCGGGGCAGAGACGGAACGTCTGCTTTAAGGCGAAGGGTTAGGGTCCGCTATCCACCCTTCTCGGACTGTACGGGCTTGGGGGCGACGGCCTGGAGGGGCCGCCGCGGTGACGGTCAGATGTCAGTCTGCTCTGACATCACCAGCGCGTCGTCCGCCTCGATGCCGAGGTAGCGCACCGTGCTCTCAAGTTTGGTATGACCGAGCAGCAGCTGACAGGCGCGTAGGTTGCCCGTCCGCCGATAGATAAGCGCAACCTTCGTCCGGCGCAGGCTGTGCGTGCCGTAGCCCGCCGGGTCGAGGCCGATCAGCGCCACCCATTCGTCCACCAGCCGGCCATACTGGCGCGTCGTTAGGTGATCGCCCGGGCGGCTGCGGCTCGGGAACAGCCAATCACTCGCACGAAGCCCGCGCAGCTTGAGCCAAGCAGTCAGCGTCTCACGGGTGGTCTCGGTCAGCTCGAACGGGACGGGCCGGCCGGTCTTCTGCTGGACGATTGTGGTGCGCAGGCGGACGCCGTCGCCGAGGTGGACATCGGCCACGTGCAGGCGGACGAGGTCGCAGCCGCGCAGTTTGCTGTCGATGGCGGTGTTGAATAGGGCGAGGTCGCGAGTGCGGCCTTCGTGCTGCAGGCGGGTGCGGATCGCCCAGATGTGCTTGGGCTTGAACGGCGGTTTTGGGCCGATTACGCGGCCGAGGTTCCAAGGTCGGCGGGGGGTATCGCTGGTCGAAGGCATGATGACACTCCGTTTGAGGAGCCATCAGCATCTCACCGCGATCCGCGCGCGCCGTAGCCGCGCGCCATGAACGGACACCAGCTGACCGCCCAGTAGCGGACATTCAGTTTCGGATGACCGTCGCCGTGTCGGCCCCTGGAGCGGGCCGTTCCTACGCGATCAGTTCTACCGAGCGATCAGCCGAACTGCGGGGACACGGAGTGTCCTCTACTCCCCTGGCGCTTCTGACAGTGCAAACCACTTACGGCTGCGGGTGGGCCTGTGGTGTGGGAGCCATTTTCGGCTTGGCGGGCGTTGGCGGAGCCGGATCGGGTGGCGGGCTTTGCTTAGGCGGCGACGCGTTCGTCGGTGTATTGGCTGGCGAGACAGGCGAAGGAAGCGTCGGAGCCGGTGCGACAGACGTCACAGCCGGCGGGATCGGTGTTGGTGCCGACGCCGAGATCTCACCCGACCAACAGCTTATGTACGGGACGTTGGTCACTCGATACGCGACGAACGTGGCCACCGCTGCCCCGACGACTGCGAGCACGCCAACAAACCCCAGAAACCTCCGCTGCCATTTGATCCGACCGGCGAGGGTGACGAAAATTGTATCGAACTGATCGCTGAGCGCCGCAAAGTCCCGCTGAAACTTGGTTTTTTGGCGCGCGATATCGTCGGATATGGATGCCAGCGTCGCCCATTGGTTTCCGATGGCGATCGCCAAGAGCGCGACGAAGATCCACGCTCCCACGACGACGGCGAAGTTGGTCCAGAACTCGACGCCGCAGGCAGATATGACTTTCAGCTGCGAGGCGACGACGACCGTCGCGACCGGGATACCGAGCAACTGCGTCTGGATATCGATAATCGTTTTATGGATCTTGCTGAGATAATCGATGCGTGCGGCTTCGATCTCGTTGCGGATCTTTGAGTAAGAGAAGCTAGACGCGAACAGCTGATAGCCGTTGCGAACTTCCTCGTTCACCGAACCGAGGTTTGCGATGAGGTGGCGAAACCGGACTGCGACCGGCTGAGACGCGCAGATCCCGATGACGGCTCCGGCGAGGATCGCGAGCTTCTGGTCTCGGTGTATTTCGTCGGCGCACGCGCTGAGAATGGCGTCGGCGTCGGAGACGCTCACACGGTCCAAGTCGGTGGCCTTATACGCCAGCGGAACGCTGAACTTACCATCCTTGATGAAGATCAATTCCCTCTTGAATTGATCGACATAGGCCGCTGCTTCGCCGACGAGCTTCGTGAACTCGAGGACCTTGCGATAGGTCGCTAAGCGCTCAGGACAGGGATCGATGTCCGATGTGATACCGCCGTCGATGACGAAGTAGGCGCGCGGTTCTTTGACCCGCGCTTCCGGGGTATCGAGCAACCCGTCGAAGTCGCGAACGAGGGAGCCGAGCGCAGTCCGGGGTGGGCCGACGCGGACTGATACGATCTGACCGACTTGAAGCGCGTCGTCGTCGAGCACCACGATGTCTGCGTCAACAGCGACCTCCTGGTCATCTTCGATGAGTTGGATGACCTCTAGGACTTCTGGGGTCGCAATCGACAGCCTTCCCTGATCGCCGTTCTGATCGAAGGCAATATGACGATACAGCAGGGTCAGCTGGTCGAATGTGATCCTAGCCATCTTGGCTGTACTCAGCGCGCAGTTGCGCTGTGAGATCCTCGGGCAAGCCGGTCAACGTGAGGGTGTTGTCCTCAGCGTTGAACCGCACATTTCCGCGGGTGATTGCGTCGCGGTTGAACTCAATGCTCCAGGTCGGGGTCTTGCCCTTGAATTTGATCAGCGCTCCCAGGGCGCGGCGATCAGGCACGAAGCCGTCGTTGAGGCGCAGATCGGGATCGGCCAGAACGGTCATCAGCCTCTCGGGATCCTGCGGGCTCAGTTCGTTGGCCAGCGCCTCGAAGCTGAGTTCCTCCTGAGCCTTGGCCGAACGCTCGCAGATGGTTTTCGCGCGGGCGAGGAAATCGTCCTTGCTCGGGGTGTCCATGCCTTCATCGGTGGCGAATGCCATCAGCGCCTGGACGAGCTCGGCCGTGTCGCGGCGGTTCTGGACCGTGGTGTCACAGCCGAGGAATTCCTTGAAGTACTCGGAGACCTCCCGCTTGCCCTTCAAGAAGCCGATGTAGCGCTCCTCGCCGTTGGCCCAGCCGGTCATGTTGATGCGGCCCGCGAACCGAAAACCGTCCATGTCGAGATGGCGGACATCCTGGACATCGAGGTCGCTCGTCATCGACGCGCCGAGCTTCTCGTTGACGATCGCGATGAGGAGGTACTGCCGTTCTTCGCGCTCAAAATGAGCGAAGAAAACGTGGCCGCCCGTGGCAGCGCCCTTGTAGCCCGCCTGGGCCTTCAGCGTTTCCATCATCTTGTGCGTTAGCGTCGTGAAGTCACTGGGCTGGACGTTGAGGTAGGCGCTGAGGTGCTTCTCGGTTGGAAATCGATCTTCATCAACCGCGAATTTCCCGTAAGATTTCGAGGTCCGCTTGGCGTAGAGTGCGGTGAGGTCGTCGATCACGCGTTGCATCGTCTGAGTAACTTTCAGATCGCTTTTTCCGTGCTTAACGACAAAGGCCCCCTGGGTTTTGGTCAGGTCGTGGATCGCGACGCGGATAATGGTGTTTGTCACCTGCCCTCCCAGCGGCGAATGCAACGACCTCAGGTGTCGTTCACTGCGGCCGAGACTGGCTTGGCGCAAGGACGCTGACAACCCAGACGATACGATCGCCGCCCCCTGTCCCGAGCTCCTCTCGGGGTGAGTTGGACCGTGCAGAGCGCTGACCCCGCATCCCACGTGACCCCGCTGTCCTACAATGTGAACGAAACAAGAACAAGCGTGGGTTGGCAGCAGCGTGCGCGCTACGCCAAAGCGCAACGGTCTAAAAAGGACACTCGAGCAAACCCCTCGTAATGCGCCAAAAGGGCGACAAACCGCGGTGGAGCACAACACCCCCAGTCAACCCCGCCGAAGGTTCATAGCCGCGGGCTGGCCGCCCACAAGCGGACATTCCCAATGCCCGGAATGGGTCAAACCGAGAAGCGAACAGCGATCGAGCGCGCTACCGCCCGCTACGCGCTACCCGAGAATCGCGTCCTGCATCGTTGCCGCGGCGTCGGCGGCTCGCAGAGCAGCACTTTCGGCTTCGGCGCGCGCATCCTCGGCATTCTCGCTGTCTGGCTCGCCGATCGAAGCAGCCTCAGCATGGCGCTCGGCAGCCGCCGCATGATGGCGAGCAGCTGCAGCGTGTGCGTTGCGTGGGTCTTCGCCGTCTTCGGCAAGCCGAACCGCCTCATCGGCCTCGCGACCCGCATCACGGATGGCAGAGATACAGTCGCCGGTGAACCCGGAGGCCTCTGCGCCCGTGCTGGTCTGCGAAGCGGCATCAGCGCTTGCATTCTGCGCATCTTCCTGGAGATCCGCGTCACCATCCTGGCGGGCCTCGAAGTGCATCTCGGCAGCCGTTGCGTGCGCGTCCGCTGCGGCCGCGTGTTGCCGCGCGGCTTCGGCATGGGCAGCAGCAACGCGACGGGCCTCAGCGGTGCTGCTCGCGACCGAAGCCACGTCGGTGGAGCGATTGCTGCGGAAGCCGGCGTGCATTGAAATAATCCTCCAAACTGTCGAAATCGACAGAATAAAAAATCATTCCTGAGCTTCGGACGCAATTTCCCGTTATTCAGCGCGGTTAACGCATCAATATGATGAAGGCATATAAATGTGTCCCCTGCCCTCCTCTGCTAGCATTGTGATGTCCCAAAGCACTTTACGCTCGAACCGCGACCGCTGATCCTTCTCTCTCTCCATATTTTACGCGTGACACGAGACCCGCTCCGTTCGGCTCAGGCGGCGAACGCGCGATCGAGCGCATCACGTGCCACGTCGGAACTGCGGACGGCCTGCGTGTAGTAGCTGAGCGTAACGACCGGGCTGGCGTGGCCCGCGATCTTCGCCACGAGACCGACCTCGACGCCTTCGGCCTGAAGGGTTGAGATGAAAGAGTGCCGGGCCGAATGCGGCGTGACGTACGGCAGGCCAGCGCGCTTCAGCAGCACCGCCCAGATCCGTGTGCGGTAGTTGGAATAGAGGTGGATCCCCCCTCCCCCTATCCGAGGTAGCGGCCACGTCTGGCGCGTCCCGAGACCCGGGAATACACGACGCGGCTCCCCATCCCGGTGAGGGCAGATTTCGCGCCACGCCATCAGCATCGCGCGAAGCCTCGCCGACATGGGGATGGAACGCCGACCAGCCGCCGTCTTCGTCACCTCGGAAACGGTGCCGTCGATCTCCTGCATCCGGCTTATGCGGATGAGGCCTGCATCAAAGTCGACATCCTCCCACAGCAGCGCGAGCATTTCGCTCGGACGCGTTCCCGCCAGGAAGGGGAAGGCAACGAAGATGCCCTTCTCGGGATCGGCGGCGGCGACCTCAAGGAGGTTCGTCACCTGTTCCGACGTTAGGATCGCCTTGACGGTCTTCGCGCGACCCTTGCCCAGCCGGGTCGGCATCGCGGGCGGTCGGATACCCAGATCCTCTGCAGCCAGAGCGAGCGCGCCACCGAGGTATTTTCGAGCCCTATTGGCGGTCGAGGCGCCCACTTGCTGCATGAGCAGCTTGTGCCAGGTACGGATCTCACTGGTGGAGAGCCGATTGAGCTTGATCGCGCCAAGCGTGGGCTTGAGACAGGCGCCATCCGACACGAGACCCGTTTCGGTATGAACGCGTCGCTGCGTCGAAGTGGCCGACACCAGAATCGGGTCAGTGATGTAGCGGGCCGCCTGCTCGTAACCGAACAGCGTTCGATCCTTGACCTCGCCGCGACGGTTCTCGATCCAGCGCGACACGGCCTCGCCGACAGTGATGACATCACGTTCCGGAATGTAGGTCCGCGCCTCCACGGCGGCAGCAATCTCGTTGCGCTTGGCGATGGCCTCCTTCTGCCGCTCGAAGAACAGCTGGACGCGGGCGCCCGTCTTGGGATCGGTGTAGTTCAAGACCCAACGCGTGTTCGTCACGAACTCGCCCGAACGGAGCTTGCGCCGCCGATCCCGCTTGGTCAGGCTGATGTTAAATTGAGCGGGGGCCGACATTACCGATACTCCACTGTCTACCCGAACAGAAAATCACGCGGTTACAGGGGAAACAATTATTCGCATTACGAAGCCCAGCTGCGCAGTTAGCGAGCGTCTATCGACCGCTTCCCGTCGGGCCGACCGGGAACACACTTGTCCCTGTAACCAAGGCTGTAACCACGAATGCCGCGTCACGGGCCGGACGGCATAGATATACAAGTGGTCGTATTCGATAAATTTTGCCAATACGACCTGTAGACCCACCGCATTTATGAAGTAACGGTTGGATAGCGGTAGATCGGTCTGGTGTAGGTTGTGACGACCGTGTAGGTGCCGAGCCACACGCCACATCGGACCATCAGACAAAGGGGAGGGAGGCCCCCTCCCCCTTTAACCATTATTTTTGGGAAAAGGGGTGTAAAGCCTACACAATCTACATGGCCTACACCCCCACCTCATATCACCGGCGCATCCGGTGGCGCTAACCCACATGTTTCGTCATTCTCTTGGCCTTCCAACCAAACATTAATCATCTGGCCTTTACTGCTACGCGATAGCTTCTTAAAATGAATTCCAGCGAGCGCCATTCCGGTCTTGAATCTGTCGAGCGATTTTGAAAGCTTCTGAGGGGTATCGGGGAAATACCTTGGCGGGTAATCGGGCTTTATCTTCGCCAGCAACTCACCGACAGTTCCTAAGAACGGGGCCAGCTCAAGCGCTTTTCTCATTTCGACAACAACAGTTTCATTATTAGTTCGATCGATGATGCGATCTGTTTGGCAGCGGTGTAGAATGTTGATAAAAGTGCCTTCCGCCAAACCTGTTGCCGGTTCAGCCGCCTGAAGCCAACGTGCCGCGTCTGCCATACGAATCTGCCTAGGCAGTTCCGTCTGCCCTTCGTTGCGGAGTGCACACGCCACGATGTCGTAAAGGGCACCAAGAAGGCCTGGTAACAAAACGTCGATCTCAGCGTTGATCTCAGCCTCGGTTCTTCGGCTGTCCTCATCCAGACGTGTCATTGCAACAGGAATGAGACGTTCGATGAGGTCCGGCTTTGATGCGACGTCGCTAATACCGTTGATGATAAACGGTCGCGTTGCCGTGACAATATAGAGCTCGCCGTCCGTATAGAGCTTGCGGCTGACGAAGCCACCCCCTGTCGCTAATGAACAAAGCGCATCAGATATGTTCGCATTCATACCTGAGGAATTATCGAAAACAAGTAGGTAAAAGCTGTTAGCATACACCATAAGCTCGCGCTCGTTCTCGGGTAGGCGGACTTTCTCGCCAATATTCGGATCAATGATTTTCCGAGCTACAGTGCAGAGGAAACTCTTGCCACTACCTTGCTCACCCTCAACAAGAAGGCAAAGGTAAGGACCTTCGCCCCGCAGTACGTTGATGACAAACGCTAGGAAAAGCGCGAACGTTTCGTCGGAGAGGCTGAGGATCTCCTTCAAACGGTTCAGATCACCGCCACATTTGGGCTCGGGCAGCTCGCGCATCCCCGTAACCCTGACGAACCGCAGAGGACTTCGGACCCGCACTTCGAAACCCTGCGCAGTAATACATACGACGCTGCCATCCGGCGTTCCGCGGTCGATGACGACCATGCCATCCTGTCGGCCAATACGCGAAAACACGCGTTCCTGTGGGCCCTCAAAGCGTGCTTTGGCATCGAGCAGCGCGATAACCTCAGCACAGGCCGCGTCCCGCAGCGCTTTCTTACTCGCCATGTAATAGCGATGTTGGAGCACCCCAGCGGCCGCAGTTGAACCCAAAGGATAGGTGATCATGCCCCCTGACTCCGTCGGTACTGATAGATATCCCCGATTAAACTCATCATGTGAAAGCTCGAATCCGGACTCCGCAAGAATTGCAAGTAGAACCTCGCTAGGACTTGGCTGTTTCGGTCCCCGCGTTGACGATTCTTCCCTTTCAAATCCCTTATTCCTTGCGCTTGCGATCCATTCCGGCAACTCTTCAAGGGAATTGCCGCTGTACCCAGACGGTAACAACGCCTGAATGACTGATGTGATTTGGATATCGTCGTATCCTTTTGCCACCAGTTGGGCTGCAAACGCGAGTCCAGCATGATGAGTTGAAGTGCCAGCCGCAAGAATCGAAGCGTGCTCAGACCCGAGTACGATTTTAAGCAAAGTCAAACGTTCTTTATCCAGAATCGGCAATGAACCTAAATTCACATCAAGAAGCGACGTTCCGATCCACTTATATGGCTGTCCAGTTGTAGGATGAATTGAGTTCGGCAAGACGCAAAATCTGCCGCTCGCCAGAATGTCGCAGGCTACAAGTTTCTCAAAATCGGCGAAGCTTGTCGATCTAATATCATCTCTACATCTTGCAAATGATGTAAGACCTTTCTTGCCTAACTTGGCACAGACGGGATTACCGAAAATTGCGTTGGCGACAGCGACAAACCTGTCTTGGTCGACATCAATTGCAACCAGACGCCAGCCCTCTCCGATATCGGTGCCGGTGACAATGCCTATACCTCGATCAGAATACGCGTTTAGAAACTCTTGGAGCTTAGATGCGGCAAGAGGTCCAGACGAATAACCCTGCCATCCCTTGATTTCTTTTGCCGGGCGCTTGTGATTCCTTTCCACTGGCAGAGCGGTGAAGCCGCGATCGGAATACAGCTTGGCAAGGTCTCCAAAAGGGCCAATGTTTGAATTTTTGATGGTGGACATGACGCATTACTCCGCGATTGCACGGCTTGCTGCGAAGCGCGTGCACTGGTTGGTTTGAGAATTTGAGATTTTTGGTTAGACGGCCGCGCTCAAATCGAGCGCATCAGCTTCTTGATGTCGGAGGACTTTACGTACGCCCGACTATTGAGAATCTTGTAAGTTGGAATTAGACCAAGCTTGGCTGCACGCTGTATTTTGAAATACGGAACGTTGAGCGTGCTCGCTGCCTGCCGGAACGTGAGATACGGTTCGGGCGGCTCTGGAGCTGGCTTATCTGTCATCATCCTCGTGTCTCCCGGCTGCGTTCGTTGCTGCCGAGAACCCGTTTACGAGGGTTCGAAGGGGCTGGCTCCCAGACCCCCGGGGTCTGATTTTACAGAAGTCGAAATTTTTTCGCCGACAGGGGCGGGAGGACGTGGCTCGTGATGAGAGGATGCTCGATCATACGCATCAGCTCGCGATCAGTAAGTTTTGTATATGTCGATTTTAGAGTGCCGTTACGCTTAAGGCGACCTGTCATCTTGTTTTTCTCAGTCTGAAGGAGGCAACTAAACCATTCGACCGGATATGGTCCCCATGGCGCTCGAACAGCGCAACCAATCTCTTCCACCAATTCAACCATTTTTTCGGTAGCTTTTTTACGATCAATATGCTCATCGCGGCTAGCATATATGATCCAGTGAGCAAACCAATGCCTTTGGATAATTGTTGTATCGCTATTAGCCATCATTATTTGGTGAAAATGGCTGTAGTAATAGTCTCTGTTCCCGACGTACAGCTCTAAATACGCACCGTAATTATAGTGTAGTCCAGCCCATGATTTAATGAAGTCGTGTGTCAAAGATCTCGATTTTATGCTAGCTTCCACAGCTAGCCATAGGCCCGTTTTTGTCTTGGTTTTGGGCATACCATCATCATTTGCATTACCAATGGGGCCGAGCGAGTTGGCGATTTCGACGAGACGCTCCCGTTTTTCCCAATCGACAACACTGACGTAGTCCCACGACTTTATTTTTTGGATATGATTGCTTTCAATCATTCCATAAGTAGCATCACTCAATTTACATCGTTCGAGATCTTCATCCATCATAACGTAGTACGGGATATATGCTGCCCGCATTGACTCGAAATCTTGCTCAACTTCCTCCCAGTCAATAAGCTTAGACTTAGATGTGGACATTTCAACTCCTATGAGTAGTCAAATAGTACAAGTTGTGAGTAGAATTCGTCCTACAAATTCCTGATTGAAATCATAGTACCCCTCCCCCCCCCGAAGTAGGCATCAGCGGCCTAAGCGTAATAGGCACGTTTCGAAAAACTCTCTGACCTGAAAGGATGTTTGTCACATTTGGTCTTGTTAAAATGCTAAATATGTCAGGCGGCTGGGACTTAGCCGCCCTCATGAGCACAGATTGCCCGGCGGTCGCCGCGGGACCGAGACGGCATCGCTCGGCCCCTCCCAGTTCGGGGTCGGCTTCCTCCATTTCGGGCTCGACGCCGGTGCGCGCGTCCCCGAGGCACTGGTGCACGAGATCGACAGGTTTGCCGAGCCGCTGAAG
Organism: Methylobacterium sp. WL9; assembly: GCF_008040035.1. Lineage (NCBI taxonomy): Bacteria > Pseudomonadati > Pseudomonadota > Alphaproteobacteria > Hyphomicrobiales > Methylobacteriaceae > Methylobacterium > Methylobacterium sp. WL9. Next base: position 12,748 of record NZ_VRVE01000059.1, on the reverse strand, counting down.
TCCGACCTGTCGATGCGGGTCGCCGATACGCCGGTGATCGACAAGGTCCTGCCCGTGCTGAGAGCCCCGCTGCGCGGAAGCAATTACGTCGCCGGGGACGGCTGCTGCGATTCCATCAGGCATGTCCGTGCCCTTCTCCCGCTCAACGGAGCATTCCGGTTGGCACAGCGATTCGCCATCGACTGGGAGAAGATCGACGACGAGAACCGGATCGTGCGAGGCGACCTGAAGGACGTGAAGAACTACCGCATCTACGGCGAGCCGGTGCTGGCGGTGGCAGACGGCTCGGTCGTCGGGGCGCGCAACGATCTACCCGACTAGGCACCAGGTGCGCTGCCGGCAAACCTGCCGATCAGCGAGGCGGACGGCCACTTCGTCGTGCTCGACATCGGTGGCAGAGCGTTCGTGCTCTACGCCCACCTTCGTCCTGGAAGCGTCAGGGTGCGCTTCGGCGATTAGGTCGGGCGCGGCGGGATCACCGGCGAGCTGGGCAACACCTGCAACAGCCAGGCGCCGCATCTCCACCTTCACGTCATGGACCGTCCGGACGGTCTTCAGGCGGACGGTCTGCCGTACGTCTTCGAGGCCTTTGCCATTCCGGCGGATGCCGAGGCGGGGACTGCCGATTTCGATCGGGCGGAGGCGACCGGCTCACCGCTTGCACTAACTCGGAAGTCTCCTCCGCTTGCCGTACGCAAAGCCCTGCCACTCGACCTCTCGATCGTAGATTGGAAGCCGCGAGCTTCAGAAGGTGGAACGCGGTAGCGATCGGACCGACAAGCCGATCTGATGGATGGGACCCATGCCCTGGGTCCGCTGCCGACCGGTTGCGAGCACTGGCAACGTCCGCTTACGGCCTAGCTTTGGCCAGCCTCAGATCTAGATGTGATCGAGCACGCTCATGCCGACCCCGACCCCGACCTCGACCCCGGGCACCCGCACCATTAATGGCCGGCACGCGCAGACTGAGCGCCCCGGAGCGGCAGGCGACGTTGGGAAAGGTTCTTCTCCGCCGGCTGGAGAGTGGCGAATAACGCACCTCCCGGAACAGTATCCGAAGCTGTGCCGTTCCCTGGACCCGGCTCGCATCAACCCCGACGCCGCGCCGGAAACAATGAAATGAGGACACCTATGAGGAAGTCTCTGTTCGCCGCCGCCATCCTGGCCACACTGAGTGCTACCTTGGTCGCTCCGGCCTCCGCCGCTCCCGGCATGATCGGTACGGTCGACGCCCCGACCGCCGTGACCGAGGTCCGGATGGACGGCATGCACGGCCATCGTGGGCATGGCCGCATGATGGGCCACCATCACATGCGCGGTCACATGATGCGCCACCATCACCACCGGGGCCACATGATGCGTCATGGCCACGGCCATCGCCATCACCGCATGTGATTTCCAGGGGCCCTTCGGGGCCCCTATTCACGCTATTGCGGACGTTCGTCGAGGGTACCCAGCGTTAGATTTCGACCACTAGTAATCGGACCGACAATGCGATCTAAAGGCGTTATGAGCGCAGCTAATCGCCTAGCCTGACCCCGCCTGGATTGACGCAGATCGCGTCATCGACCCGCGTGTTGATCAGAACTCGACAGCAGCGCGGCTTTGCCCGTCGATCGGGCTGATGCTCTAAAGCGGACATGACAACTTCTGGCGGCAGTGACCGAGTTGGGTGGGAAGCGGTCCCTGACCTTTCGCCCTTAAGCGGACGTTCTGGTCGTCGAGCGCATGCCGGGCATTCAGATCGGAGGCGAGGTTGCTGACAAATGCGGCCCAGAGAGCGCGCCCCCGATCAAAGTGCGGTTTTGGGAGCGGAAGGCATCATTGATATGAGCGGCACGCAGGCGCCATCAGATCGCATGGCCGAGGTCGAACGTCTCACTGCGGCGCTTACCGATCAGATCCTCGACGCGCAGATCATGAATCGGCCGATTTCCGAGGATCAGGCCCATGCGCTCGCAAAGGGCGCCCGCCTCTTACACGACAACGGAATGCCCTGGCCGCCAGTGTTGGCTCAAGTGCTGCAGACATTGATGGATGGCCGGAGCGAGGCCGAGCCGGAACCGGAGATCTCGACCGAAGCCACCAACGCCTCGGCACCGAAAGGTCTCTCCCGCTTTCTTGGCGCCTTCCGAAGGGAAAAGGGCCCGCTGGATCAGCCCACGTCCGAAAGCGACGGCGGCGCGCAGGGATAGAGCGTCGAAGAGACAAAGATGCTGAACGTTGAGATAGTGTACGCCGACAGCCGTGGCGTTCCGTATGTCCGCGATCGGTTCTCATCCAACGGCCACGCAGAGGCGGAGGTCCGCGCTCGGCACGAACTCGACGTAGGACAGTATCTCGCCTCGGCTCAGCAGGCGCTCCAGAGGGGGCCGGTGCTTGCCAGGATACAAAGCCATGGCTCCGTCGTATGGATTTTAACGATCAAGGAGCGTGAGGCAGAACGCCAGAGCGCAGCATTTGCCTCAACGCCATCGAAATCACATCAGACCGACGGGTAGATTGAAAGACCAATGCCGCGATAGCGCGATCTGGCTGCAACCTATGGACGGACAGTCGAAGCGGTGCCTGGGTATAGGCGCCGGTCCGATGTCAGCCTTTATTTTTGTAGGCCTTGATCGCGTTCTGGCATCCCGGTGAAAGCTTCGACATGTTCTTTTGGAAGCAGGCTTGGGTCTCGGGGCCGTCCTCGGGTGGCAGGCCAGCGCAGAAGCTCGTGAAGTCGCCAGCACACTGCTGCTGCAGGACATCCTTTTCCTCGTCGGTCATCGGCGCCGCCACTGCGGCGCTGGCTACGGTGGCGGCCAGCACGAGGCCCAACCCGAAATGTACCGACATGATCTGCTCCTCTGCCCATGGACCGTTCCAGGTTGAAGGCAAGAACGCCGTCGCGGGCTCAACCGTTGCACCGGTCGATTTGCGGACGCGGCCCACTCCGTCATGTAGCCGACGCAGCCGTCTGCGACTTCCAAATTTAGAATGTATTCAGATTGGGAATGCCAAACCCACCCGAGCATGTTGCCGATTGATCCCGACGTAGGTTCAAGCGGCCTGAAGCGGAAAGGCGGGTGCACCGGCATGGCCGAACTATCAGAGAGCCGATACTCGCTCAACGAACAAGCGCTTCTTGCAGAGCGAGTAAGCCAGAGCGGTCGCACGACCCCAACGTTGCCGGCAGCGGCTAAAGAACGTCTTGGGGCACAATTACGGCTGCTGTTTAGCGTACATACCTCAGAGCTTTTGCCGTCCGAATTTTTGGATCTAATCCAACAACTCGAAACAGCAGTTGGTGGGCATGAGCACCGAGATGCTGACTTTCGTTGTGACTTGCTTGCAACCTTGCCGGCATTGCGCCGTTTCTCACACAGCCTAGCGCCAAATCATGCCGACGATCTTGTCCAAGAAACACTTCTAAAAGCCTGGGCCTGTCGACATCAATACAAAGTAGGGACAAATTTCAAAGCGTGGCTGTTCACAATATTACGAAACTTATTTTATAGTCAGACCCGCAGACGCAAGCGAGAGGTTGAAGACGTAGACGATGTAGCTGCTGCTCAGCTCGTCGCCCTACCTTCGCAGGAACACGGAATGGATCTGCAGAAGGTCTGGAACTTGGTAGCCAAGCTGCCTGCCACGCAACGAGAGGCGCTATTGCTAGTCGCAGCTCAAGGGATGACCTACGAAGCCGCCGCCGAGGTACTCGGCTGCCAAGTCGGAACGGTTAAGAGCCGTGTCAGTCGCGCTCGCACAGCCCTGACAGAGACGTTGGAGACATCCGGCAATGTCAGTTGATTGCGAAGTGTGGCTCGACGAGAAAAATCAGGTTGGAAGTTACCTCTTCGCTCAACTTCCTCGCACAGGGGATACCGTCTCCCTCCCGGATGGTGTCGGCAAGGGCGTGAAAAAGACATACCAGCATTTCCGCGTCGATAGCGTGACCCATCGTGCTGCTGACGAAGGGATCGAAGCTGTAACCTACCTATTCATTTCAAAGGGCGCCTAAACCAGCCACGTGAATCTCTGTATTTGTAATGAGATTTGCATCTTTTTCGGACAGGTCAGATTATTTTCTCAGAATCGGTCTCACCGATGTTTTAGAGCGAATGCTGCCGTAGCACTCCTCATCGCCGTCTCCGGGCAGTTCGTGGCTTCTCCCCATGTGCAGGCTGGAACGGTCTCGTTCGTGCAGCCGTTCGGGCTCAGTGAGACGCGGGAGGTCCTATGAAGGCGAGTGTGATCCGGGACCTCTGGTACAAGAACGCGGTGTTCTACTGCCTGTCGGTTGGCACCTTCATGGATGCGGACGGCGACGGCACCGGCGATTTTGCGGGATTGGAGCGGCGGCTCGATTACCTGATCGGTCTCGGTGTCACCGCCATCTGGCTACAACCGTTTCAGCCCTCGCCGAAGCTCGACCACGGCTACGACATCACCGACTATTACGGCGTCGATGCGGTCTACGGCTCGCTCGGCGACTTTGTCGCCTTCACGCATGCGGCCAAGCAACGGGGCCTCAAGGTCATCATCGACCTCGTCGTCAATCACACCTCCGACCAACATCCGTGGTTCCAGGCGGCCCGCTCGGACCCGACGTCGCGTTTCCGCGATTGGTACGTCTGGTCCGACAAGCGGCCCGCGAATTATAACGAGGGCATGGTCTTCCCGGGCGTCCAGAAATCGACCTGGACCTACGACGAGAAAGCCAAGGCCTGGTACTTCCACCGCTTCTTCGACTTCCAGCCCGATCTGAATACGGCGAACCCGGCCGTCCAGGCCGAGATCCTGAAGATCATGGGCTTCTGGCTCGAACTCGGCGTCTCGGGCTTCCGCATGGATGCCGTGCCCTTCGTCATCGCGGAGAAGGGGCCGGACGTGAAAGGCGCGCCCAAGGAGCAGTTCGACATGCTCCGGGACTTTCGGGAATTCCTGCAGTGGCGCAGTGGTGACGCGATCATTCTGGCGGAGGCCAACATCCTGCCGAAGCAGGACATGGACTATTTCGGCGAAGACGCCGACCGCATGCACATGATGTTCAACTTCCAGGTCAACCAAGCACTCTTCTATGCGCTCGCGGCCTCGGACGTGCGGCCTCTGGTAAAGGCGCTGGAAAAGACCTGGAACCGGCCACCCTCAGCGCAATGGGCAATGTTCCTGCGCAATCACGACGAACTCGATCTCGGCCGGCTGACCGAGAAGCAGCGGCAGACGGTCTTCGAAAAATTCGGGCCTGACAAAGAGATGCAGCTCTATGACCGCGGTATTCGCCGCCGTCTCGCTCCGATGCTCGACGGCGACCAGCGTCGGATCGAACTGGCCTACGCCCTTATGTTCTCGCTGCCGGGGACGCCGGTGCTACGCTACGGCGACGAGATCGGCATGGGCGACGATCTTTCCATCCCCGAGCGCGACTGCGCACGCACCCCGATGCAGTGGACAGGCGGCGACAAGGGCGGCTTCACTCGTGGTGCGAAACCGGTGAGCCCGCCGATCAGCGGCGGCGCCTACGGCTACGAACACGTCAACGTCGCAGCCCAGCGTCACGAGCGCGGCTCGCTTCTCCACTGGATGCAGAGCGTCATCCGCCAGCGCAAGGAGGCGCCGGAGATCGGTTGGGGCGATTTCTGCGTGATCGAAACCGGCGAGAACGCCGTGCTCTGCCTCCGCTACGACTGGCGCAACAATTCGGTGCTGTGCCTACACAACCTCGATCCGAAGCCGATCGAAGTGCATTTCAGGACTGGTGTGAAAGGCGAGGAAGGCAAACTCCTGGTCGATCTCCTCACCGGGGCCAGAACCGAGGCCGGGCAGGACGGCCGTCACTCCATCTTGATCGAGGGATACGGCTACCATTGGTACCGCGTTGGCGGCCTCGATGCCCTGCTGCGTCGGAGCGCGAACTGACCCAATCCGTCGCAAAGACTGGCACATGATAGACGGGGACGCTGCCGCCTATAGCTGAGACGGGCTGTTATGCAGCCACGGAGCCGGGGGACGCGAAGAAACGCTTCTCGAACTCCGTTGACGAAACGGGTCTGCCGAAGTGGTAACCCTGTCCTTCGTCGCATCCAAGATCATGCAGAAAGCGCGCAGTGGCATCGTCCTCGATGCCTTCCGCGATCACTGACAAGCCGAGCGAATGCCCGAGTTCAATCGTTGCGCTGACGATCGCGGCGTCGTCGCTGCCGGGCGTCAAGCTTTTGACGAATGTCTGATCGATCTTGATGGTGTCGAGTGAAAATTTCTTTAAATACGTCAAGCTGCCGTAGCCCGTTCCGAAATCATCGAAGGCCATCTTGATGGATTGGGCTCGGAGGTCAATGAATATGGCATTTGTCTTCTGGAAATTTTCAAGGACGATGTCTTCTGTGACTTCGAGTTCGATGAGCTCGGGCGGAACCTGGGAGACGGCGAGCAGCGCTTTGACTTCCGTGACGAGATCACCTGCGGAAAATTGACATTGCGAAAGGTTGATGCCGATTCTCACGGGATGACCCGCACGATACCAGATAGCCGCCTGCAGGAAAGCCGTCTCCATCACCCAAGCCGACACCCCCTCTGCCAGCGAGGTCGCATTGACCACCGGCATGAACTCGCCTGGCGAAACGTAACCACGTTGGGGATGGCGCCATCGGATTAAGGCTTCAGCGCCAACCACTTTGCCCGATCGGAGATCGACCTGCGGTTGATAGAACAGCTCGAACTCGTTGCGCGCGAGCGCTTTTCGTAGTTCGAGCTCAAGGGCCTCTCGGACGACGATGGCTAGACGCATCGATGGGGTGAAGCCGACGGGCTCCGATATTAGCGCCGAACGGGCGGATGCCAGCGCGAACTGCGCGTTTCCCAGCCATTCCTCCGGATGTTCCGCTGTCAGGCCTTCGGCGCAGCCGACCGCCATCGCGACGCGATGACTGCGCGCCCCGAGACCAACCGCGGTGTTCTGGAAGTCCACGATGATGCGGCGGCCGAAGGCTTCGGCCCGATCCGTGGGCGCAAGGACGGCGAATTCTCCATCCGACAGTCGGGCGACGAAGTCGATCGATGTTGCCAGCGCCGTCAATCGACTCGCGACGGCGACAAGGAGGGCGTCGGCGAAGGACGCTCCGTGGAGATGATTGATCTGGCCGAACCTGTCGATGCCAACGAGCAGGAGCGCCGTCGGTCGCGCCTGTTGCCGTTCAAGCTCGGCGAGAAGGCTGTTGCGGTTGGGCAGTCCCGTCAACACGTCGCATTCAGCTAGAAAGCGGATCCGTGCCTGCTGCCGCTTGCGCTGTGAGATGTCGCGCAAGACCGCGCCGTACTGAACTCCGCCCGGTGTGTCCCACGCCGACAGCGAGCATTCCAGGTCGAAACGATCGCCCGTAACGCGGCGGCCCCCGAGTTCGACCACGTAGCCGTTTGCGTGGCGGAGCTGTTCGGATGGAATGGCGGTGAGCTCGAAACGCTCTGTGGCCGCCGTGTCATCCATGTCCAGCAGGAACCAGAAGGGCCGTCCGATCGCTTGACCCGCTTCGTAGCCGAAGATGTCTGATGCGGCCGGATTCCAGAAGGTGATCCGCCCCATGTCATCGGCACAGACCAGCCCGTCGCGCAACGACATCGTGATTCTCTGGAACCGCCGCTCGGCCACGAGTCTCAGGATGCCGCGCAAACCAATCTCGTCGAACATCGCAACGACCAGATAAGCGAAGCAGGCCGACAGCAGTAGTGAAGTGTCGACGACGATCGAACTCGATGCCTGAAGAACGATGGCGCTTATCTCTCCCAAGAGCGCGACGGCAGCGAGGCCGGCGACGCGGACACCGAGGTGGGCTCTAGACCAAGCGAAAGCCATCAGCAGAATGACCCCCACGACCATGGCGATCGAAACGAACCCCGAGGTCGTTGCGAGAGCGCGCTCTTGAATGATCGTTTCCGCCGCGAGTGCGAGTACGATCGACCCGGGCAGGATCGTACCGTTCGGCGCATTCAGCCGGTCACCCAGTTCAGCGGCAGTGCCGGCGATGACGACCTTCCTGTTGCTCAAGGCCTGCAGGACCGTAGGGACACCGCGCAGGACATCGATGTAGGAGTAGCGCGGTATGGACGAAGGGAGGATGCCGAAGTCGATGCGGAAGGTCTCTCCGTTTTCCTGATGGCGCCCTGCCAGGATAGCGCCCATCGATGGAATGAATGTGCCGTCGACCCGGTCGCCATAACTGTAGTGTCGTGCGATGCCATCCCGGTCGGGGCGGATATCGACCAAGGCCAACCAGGAATCCGCCAGGAACTGAGGAAGCGGCCGGTTCACGTGCAAGGGCGAACCGTCGGCCTGCGCTTCAAAACGTTGGCGGAAAGCCGGCAATATTACGGAACTCCCCGCCTGCCGGAGCGCTTCGACGAACGCGGCGTCCTCGGCCGGTAAAGATGATGAGCTGAAGTCGACATCGAAGGCGATGTCCGCGACTGATGACTTGCCGAGTTGTTTCAATAAGTCGCTGTGGAGCGTACGGCGCCACGGCCAGTGGCCGATCGCCTCGATAGATTTTGGATCGATTTCGATGAGAGCCACCGTCCCAGATGCGGGACGCGTCGCGACCTTGAAACGCGCATCGACGATGGCGTCGCGAAGCCAGACTTGAAGGCCCGAAAGGGCGGCCAGTGCCACGAAGAGGCCGACGACGAGGTGCGCCCAGGCTTGCCGCTTTTCGAAGGTCGGCAGCTTGATCTCGGGCAACGCTCAGTTCCTTCTATTGCCGTTGGAGCCGGCGCCGGTGCTGCCACCGTTCCCGTTGCCATTACCGTTGTTGCCGTTCCCGTTTCCGCTCGAGCCGGCGCCGGTGCTGCCACCGTTCCCGTTGCCGTTACCGTTGTTGCCGTTGCCGTTTCCGCTCGAGCCGGCGCCGGTGCTGCCACCGTTCCCGTTGCCGTTGCCGCTCGAGCCGGCGCCGGTGCTGCCACCGTTCCCGTTGCCAGTGCCACTGGCTGCGTTGCCGGAACCGGTCGTCCTGCCGCTACCTGCGACCACGGTGCCCCCGTCGGCGGCCGTAGTCGTCAGCGTGCTGGCGCTCGAATTGGTGGAGACACGCGAGACACCGGTGGCCCCGAGAATGGCTTCGGCAGCCCCTACGGGGTTTCCGCTGTTGGTGGCCTTGTTCTTGCCGGCATTGGTACCTGGATTTAAGTCGCCCGTGCTCCAGACCGTCGACCGGCCGGAGCCCATGCTCCCCTGACGTTCGCTTCGCGCCACCCCGTTCGTCGCCGCATGGACATCGAGCGTGATTTCCCCGATCGGGCTCGCGATGCGCGGTACACCGTTCGTCCCTCGGACGAGGCCGCCGGCTTCACCGGCTCCCGGCAGCGCCGCGACACGCAACGGGGTCGAGCCCGGCAGAGGCTTCAGACCACCCTTCGGAACGTCTAGCGGCGTCACGCGGGGGGCACGCGGCGCCCCGTGATCGATCGGGCTGAAGGTCCCGCGACCGGAGAGTTGCAGTCCCTGTTCGGAGCCTGCGCCGACCCGGGCGCTCTGACCTGGGAGAACGAGCGCCGACTCTCCCGTCTTGAAGTCGGCGACCTGCACGCGACCGCGCTCGACATCCACTTTGGCGCGTCCGTTCTCCAGCGCAACCCGAAAGCGTGTCCCCTTCACGACCGCAGCGAGATAGGGCGTTTCGACCTCGAAGTGCTGAACGTTTCGCTGCTCCACATCGAGGGCGATCGTGCCGGCCCGCTGGATCACCGTCGAAATGCCGGCCTTGCCTGTGCCGGGGAGAGTGATCGCCGAGTTCGGCGTGACGAGAATGCTTTCCGCGCCCCGATTCAGCAGAACCCGACCGGTACGCCCCGTGCGGATCGAGTCGCCGGCCCGGAGGACCGTACTGTCCGAAGCCGAGGCCGGACGCACAGTATCGCCGGAGATCCAGGCCTCGCCGGAGGCCTTGGCGATCCGCCAGGGAGCGTCTTCGCAGAGCGCCACGCCGGGGGCGGCAACTAGGCCTAAAACGATTGAAACGAGGATCAGGACGACCCGGCGAGAGGGCTGGAGCATGGCTCCGCTTCCTTATGTCGGCAAAGGCGCGGTCGGGACCGGCGGCGTGGAATCCCAGAGCTAGGGGGAATTCCTTAACCACGTCTTTTTACCTTTGCCGAAACGCCATGCGTCCGCAGTGCAAATAGGCAAAACATGTTGGGCCCGAAACGACACAGCGGATTTACAAGTACGGTCTCGGTCTCTGCTCTCGTTTCGGTGGCGTCTTTTGCTGCGGCTGCGGTGTTTCCGGGCTTCGTGTCGGCACAGGGCGTCGGACGGTTGGTGCCGCCCGCGCAAGCCTTGGTGTCCACGCCGAGCTCCAATCCACGGGCGTCCGGCAGTAACAGCCCGCGGATAACATCGTGGCAGCGGACCGGTGAAACGGCTTCGTCGCATGCCGCCTCGCGTGGGCTGTTTCGACTGAATGCCATCGATCTCGAAGGTGCCTCAGCGCTTGTCGAAGGCGATCTCGCGCATGCCTACGCACCGTTCATCGGACGGGATGTCTCGGAAGGCGATCTGTCGGCGATCACGGCCGCCATCGGCAGGCTCTACCGTGAAGCCGGATACCATCTCACCCGCGCGATCATCCCGGCACAGGACCTGGCAGGCGGCCGAATGCGAATCCAAGTGCTCGAAGGCACGATCGAAGAGGTTGTCGTCGTCGGCGACGACCGGGGTGCGTACGGCCTGCCGAGCCTGCTGTCGCCCGTGACAGCGGAGCGGCCGTCTCGGCTCGCGACGCTCGAACGCCAGTTGCTCCTCGCCAACGACCGGCCCGGCATCCGCGTGTCCGACACGACCCTCGACGAGATAGAACCCGGAAGCGGTCGCTTTCGCCTGAGAGTCACGGTGCGGACATGGGCCGTGTATGGAGCGGTCGGACTCGACAATCTTGGATCTGCGGCGGTCGGACCCTGGCAAGGCTCGACGAGCGTGGCCTTGAATTCTCTAGTGCTGCCGGGCGACAGCTTGGTGTTCTCCAGTTCCTCGACCCTGGGCTCCTGGCGCGAGCTTAGCTTCGGAAGCCTCGCCTACGACGTCCCCCTCGGATCGGACAGCTTCCGTATCGGTGCTGCGGCCACCGTGAGCGAGATCAGGCCCGGCGACGGGCGGCGCTGGCAACGTACCGTTTCCGAGGCTGAAACCTACGAACTGCGGGCCTGGTACGCTCCGTTCGTCGGCCAGACACAGACGTTATGGCTCGGAGGCGCGTTAGGTGTCAGCAGTATCGCTGAGCGCAACGCCGTCGGACGGACCTACGACGATCGTCTCGGCCTCGCGAGCCTGTCCGCCGATTACAGGTTGCACATCTCGGAAGACAGCTGGACCTACCTTTTCGCCACCGTCCGCCAAGGCCTCGGACCTGTCGACCGCGAAGACGCCTTTGACAGTCTGTCTAGGACGGGCGCATCGACACGCTTCTCCCTCTTGAACGCTTCGTTCGCACACTATCAGAATCTGGCCGACGCTTGGTCGGTCAAGCTGTCCGCAGGAGGCCAGATCGCATCCGGCCCCCTGCTTATCTCTCAGCAATATTATCTGGGCGGCTATTCCTTCGGACGCGGATTTGAGGCTGGCTGGCTGGCTGGCGACAACGCCATCGCGGGGTCGGGCGAGCTTCGTTACGACATCCCCGTGCGTGCCGGCTTTCTGAGCGCCATCCAACTGTACGGCTTCCTCGAAGGCGGTGCGACTGAGACGTATTTGCAGCCGAAAAACATCGTTCAGACGATCGCATCCGTCGGTGCCGGAGCGCGCTTCTTCGTCACCGATGACCTTTTGGCGGGAGTCGCCATTGCGAAGCCGATCACAGACACCGCGATCTACCGCAGATCCGACGGCTTCTCGTTTCTTTTTTCACTGACAAATGTCTTTCGACTCTGCCCAAACTCTACAAAATGGCAATGTAGTTGATTTATCCAATAAATATAGATCTGCGGCGCGACACCGGTACAACTCCTAAAGCGCAAGCAATATTTGTTTTCCGATCACATCATGTTGGAATATTAAAGAGTATTACCAGAATATTCAGAAGATATCGATTTTATAAAATCTCCAAATCTAACGGTCGATTAAGTGATAGCGCTTGGTCATCAGTCTGTTCGAGTCAGTTGGTTAGGCTCTCAGCGAGCACGTAGGCCCTGGAGCGGCTGACCGGAAGTACCGAACGATCGGAACGAGCGCGAAGCCGTAGATCCTCGTTTCGCGAGCTCATGTCCGCTTCTTTGATGTCGCCTCTCGATACCGAACCGGCAAACATCCCCTCGTTCCAGTCGTAGGTCTTCGTCTATCCCGCTACCATGAAAATTACCTTCTGAGGGTCGGCAAGGCGTCGTAAGCTGCCGGTAGGGCAACGTCTGCATCTTTGCGCGGGCGATCCGAAGCGGTCGTTTTACTTTCGGCCAAATCTGATCGTTCCAAAGCCCCTACTGACCACTATCTGGCTCAAAGCCTTTTGATGCGGTTGCAGCCGTGGTTACGGTCACGCGGCGATGAGGTAGTAAGCGGAATTTGCAGAAATTTCACAACGTTTCACGCTTGAGTTCGGTCCGCCCATCGGCGACCGCGACTGCGATTTCGTGGAACGGCGTGGAATTTCATGCGATCGTTTGAAACTGCCGAACGGGAAGATTCGCGCTCTTGTAAGCGGTAGGTCGCGAGTTCAAGTCCCGCAACCGGCACCACTCTATCCCCTTCGAAAGACAAGGCTTTTCGATTCCTTGAATGCCGCTCGTA
>NZ_VRVE01000058.1:0-26920 GCF_008040035.1 Methylobacterium sp. WL9 | reverse complement strand
ATATAAAATGTCACATGCATATATATTTTGTAGTTTAAATCCGATTGAACTTTCCGCAACTTTAAATTATTAAAATACCGCGATCAATAATTTTAACATGTACTATCTAATAGTTAAAGTTCTATATTCGTATGCGTGGTTTTGGAATCATCTCTTTTAGTATTATAGACTTAGGAGAACCATCAATATTTATATCATTCCCCTGATCTTTGTTAAATCTTTCAGTTAGGGTAGGCATCCATTTCTCATTTAAACACCATAATACGGCAGCATTGGGAGTTTTCCAGGATTTAATTGTAAGAAAAGACTTTGGATAATCGCTATCAAGGCACTGAATAGCCTCATCTTCGGATATATATCGATCAAGTTTTGGCTCTAGACTTTGTATTTCAGGATTATTTGACCAAGTCTCTTTAGTAACCTTATCCGCAGACAAACATTCGCTAAATGATTTCTCTTGGTATTTCTTACAGTACTCATTTGCAGGATGCGCAGCTATCCATTTCTCTTTAACAGCAGTAAATTTTGGATGGCCTGCTACTATAAATCCTGAAAAAGCACTCCAGAACATCCCTATTGTAAACAATACTATAGATACTAAAATAACACCCCGAAGGGTACGATCAACCTTCTTTTCGAGTGACTCAAAAAATCCAATCTTCGGTTGGTTCATTGAGGCACCTTAATCTTAAGAAATTTAATGGATTTAAAATCCATTCTGCTCTTATCCCATTCGTCAAAAGCGGTCAAACTTTGTGTTAATAAGCACATACGTATTGTTAAATCTTATTATTCTATAAAGAAATTATAATTAATCATCAAGGAGATAAAACAGTGTTAATCATACGCGCTATTCTAATCCTATTTTCAGTTGCTATAGTAATTTTTCTACTTTGGGTCTTGTCAGAAGAAGCATACTTGCATCCTCCAAAGGATAATCTCGTCACTTTTACAGTTGCTGCATTATTTGCGCTAAATGCGTTCTATCTTATTCGAACGCCGCCAAAAAATCGCTCTTTAAAGCAGTAGGTATTAAACCACATTTTTATTTGAAAAATAGACGACGCATTTTTTGATATACAAAAGTGGCTCGAAAGTAAGGTACGCTTCCGCAAATCTTTACCAGCTCGGCGTACTTGCGTTGCTGTCCACTCACCCCCACGCGCGGCTGGAATGCACCGGGCATTGCGGGCGGTAGCAATCTGCCGGAGCGATACCGCTCCGGCAGCCTCGATCTCTCGAAAGATCGGCGCAAGATCAGCTGCGAGAGCTGCGCTTTGGTTAAGGCGCGCTTCCGCTGCCCGGGCCGAGCCATGCACCTGGTTCCGTAGGTTTGCTGGGTTCCCTAGGTGAGGACGGGCCGGTACTGATGGAGGTCCGGTCGGCCGGTGCAACGGTTGAGCCCGCGACAACGTTCTCACCTCCGACCTGGAATGGTCCAGGGTCGGAGGAGCAGATCATGTCGGTACGTTTCAGGTTGGGCCTCGTACTGGCTGCCGCCGTAGCCAGCGCCGCAGTGGCGGCGCCGATGACCGACGAGGAAAAGGACGTCCTGCAGCAACAGTGTGCTGGCGACTTTACGAGCTTCTGCGCTGGCTTGCCGCCCGAGGATGGCCCCGAGACCCAAGCCTGCTTTCAAAAAAATATGTCGAAGCTGTCACCGGGATGCCAGAACGCGATCCAGGCCTATAAGAAGAAGGGCTGACACGGGAACCGGTGCCTTCCCCATCCCAGGCGCTGGTTCGGCTGTCCGGCCATAGGCTGCAGCCAGATTGGGCTATCGCGGCGTTGGTCTATCAATCTACTCGCCGGACTGGTGTAGCTTCAAAGGTGACGCGGTAGACGCTGTGCTTTTGCGCTCCCCCTCACGCTCCTTGATCGTCAAAACCCATACGACGGCGTTGTGGTTTGTGATTCGAGCCAGCACCGGCCCCCTTTGGAGCGGCTGCAGAGCCGATGCGTGATACTCCCCTACGTCGAGTTCATGCCGAGCGCGGACCTCCGCTTGTGCTCGACCGTTGCATGAGAACCGATCGCGGACATGCGGAACGCCTCGCTGGTCGGCGTATACTATCTCGACGTTCAGCATCGCCGCCTACTCGACGTTCTACAGCCTGTGGGCAAGCCTTAATTCGGGAGCGTGGTCGATGCTCTCTTGCGGGTAAGGCTGACCACTATACGGGACCATCTGTCGGCGACGAGGCACAGCAATGAGACGGATGATCCGGCCTAAAGGGGATCTGAGACGCCTCGATTACGCGTTCCTGAAAAATCTGTTCAGGCAACGTTTATGCAACATAGCTTAAGCATATTTCTGCGGCGAGATCGTCGCGTCCCTTGAGGGGGTCCGATATGCAGTACAAAGCTGCTGCCATCCTGGTGTTGCTGCTTGGTTCGACCATCGCTTTTGCAGCACCTCCTTCCGGCTACAAATCTTCTGATTGTATGATCGATACTACCACTAACAAAGACACGGGCTCTGAACGAAAGGGTATTACCGTGCAAGCATGTGGTAACAAGGACAAAGGTGAGGTTGGAGCCAACATTCCCGGAAAAGAGATCGAGAACTTCGCCAAGTATCCTCTTGGAAAGAGCGATCACGGAGCCGTGAAAGAGTTCGCCAAATACCCTCTTGGCAAAAGCGACAAGAGCGTCATGAACAAGATTTTCAAGAAGTGGTAGCTTGAGCTATGAAGCATATCGTTCTCGCCTTTCTCCTCGCCTCAACCTCCGCTGTTGTGGCCCAAGACAGAACCACCATCGTAGAGGATGCGCGCGGCTCGCGCACTACGGTTACGACCGACTCTCAAGGGACACGCTCGACAGACAACACGTCTGGACGTGGCCTCTACCAGTCGGGCGGCGATCGCCACAACGAGCAAGTGGATAAAAGCGCGGGTCCCGGCGGACGGGTAATCGAAGATCGATAAGGCAAACGAGGTCGGGCGCAATCCCGGCCTTTTTCTCAAGTGAATATGCCAACTTGTGGGCAGGCCAACAATCCGGCGCGTGGGCTTCGCCGCAGGCGGTTCGTTCGTCGCTGTCAGACATATTTCTTGAGCATTTAATCGGCGGGATCGATGTCGAAGTTGCATCGGGTCCAGAGACTGGACGCCGAACCGCGCAAACGCAAACAGGTTCAGGACTCAGCAAGAGGTACTTTTTCGCTCTCGAGCAGCAGTCCGTCGAAACGCCTTCGCAGCCGGGAGTGCCGGCATTGCGGCCTTGCTACAGGTCGCAAGTGCCTGGCTATCGAAGTAGGCAGTGTCTCTCTGTGCCGATCCAGGCCGTGCCGAAAAGGGGCCTTTTGCAGATCGCGGAAATCGGCGCCTCCCCCTGGGGGCAGCCCTATTTCCGATTAAAAAAATGGGTGCCTTTTATGGGACGCACTACAGCGGGTCGGGCTCCCGCTGAAGGCAATCATACAGTTTGCCGATACGCGAGCGGCGTAGCTTAATGTCGATTGCGCACTAGCTTGTTCTGCGGCGGCCCATGGCCAGCCACAGAAGCCTTCTGAGGAAACGCGAGATGCTGAAATTCGTCATCCCTGCCGCGGCTCTGGCCGTGGTTGCCATCACGCCTGCCTCAGCCCTTGAGGTCACCAAGACAGCCACCATCGCTGCAGCGCCCGACGCGGTGTGGAAGACCATCGGCTCGTTCTGCGGGATCAGCGATTGGCACCCCGTCGTCGAGAAGTGCGAGCTGGCTGACATGGGTGGCAAGAAGCACCGGACACTAAGCCTCAAGGGCGGCGGCACGCTGCTCGAAGAAGAGCAGGCCCGCGACGACAAGGCGATGAGCTACACCTACACCATCCTCGAAGGCCCGCTTCCGGTCTCCGACTACAAGTCGACGATCATGGTCGCGAAGGACGGCAGCGGCTCCAAGGTGACGTGGTCGGGTAACTTCAAGGCCAAGGGCGCACCTGACGACAAGGCGCAGGAAGCCATCGGCGGCGTCTACGAGGCCGGTCTAAAGGGCCTCGCCGAAAAAACGAAGTAGGTCTGGATACGCTGGCAGGGGCGACGGCGAGACGTCTCCGCCTCAGAGAGGGTTTGGCGCGGGTCAGGGCAACCATATCTGGGTCAGATCGCAATCTGACGAGCGCCTTCAGCTCTCCTCAACCCCTTCCTGGCATCCTGCAGCTTCGCCGGTGAGATAGACGACCTCCCCCGCCAGCCCGTGACCAGATCGGGCGGCGGGGTCGAGCCGGTGGTGACGCTGCTAGAACCGATCGGACTTACGCGTTTCTTGGCCTCAGCTGTTCGCGCTTTTGTCTTGAACAAAGTCACGATTTTTTGATGCCTCGGCCAGCATCCATTGTGTAGGCAGCCCAGAGGCTAGCGTGATGTCGGACCTACCTTACTGACTTATCTGGAAGCTGTATGACGAGTTCTGGCATCCTGAGATCGGTGGCACCGCATCTAACGACCCTGACAGGGATGTCGGCAAACAGCTTCGGCATTTATCACGACCTGATCCGGTCGAGCGGAGCGACGACATCTCCCCTTGGGGATACCTTTGAGGCTACCGTAGCAGCCTACAACTTTGGTCGCCTTACGCTGTTCGATCGCCAGCTAATCGGGGCCGACCATAGACGGGAACCTGCGCAGATCCGGCGCGACGGTTTCGAGCACTACTACCTTCAGGTTTTGCGCTCTGGCCGGATGATGGGCGGCCGGGTCGGTGAGGAGCGCCAACTTGCGCCAGGCGATGCCGTTCTCTTCGATGCGACCCAGCCGATGCGGACTCTGGTTGCCGACGCCGACTACGTTACCGTGATCCTGGCTCGCGATCTCGTAGAGGCTGCTGCACCGAACGCGCAGCACCTGCACGGACGGATTCTACCAAAGGTCAAAACAGGCTCGCTTGGTGAAGCCGTACTTTCGTTGATCCGGTGCGCGCCAAGCTTCTCGGACAACCTAGCTGGCGGAGGCAATCAGTTCATTGCCGGTGTGCTCGGCGAGATCCAAGGAAGATCCGAAGAGTCCTACGACGATGTGATCGACGGAAACGACTTGGAACTGGCTCGACGCTTGAAGGCCGAGGTGTTTATCGACAATAATCTCGGTTCAGATCTTAACGCCGATATCGTCGCGCGTAGCATCGGTGTATCGCGAGCTTCATTGTATCGTGCGTTGCGGGCTGTAGGCGGCGTCGAAGCGGTGATTACGAGTCGGCGCGCTGCCCGCCTACGATCGCTGATCCTCCGGCCGGGCAAGAAAATATCCATCGGCCGCATGGCACATAAGGTCGGGTTCTCAAGTCTGAGCCACTGCTCCAGAGCGTTCAAGCAGGTCTATGGGCAGCCGCCTGACCAGCTTCGCGCGATTCTTCGAGACGATGCACCTTCAGCAGCCCAAGCCCTACATGTTGAGCGCATGCAAGATTGGTATAGGGCCATGAATGACTGAGTGCTCGCAATTTACCGAACCGCCGCGGGTCAGCCCTTCGTCACGATTGTAAGCGCAGTGTCCGATAACGGTTGTCGATAGAGCTTAAACCCAGTTCCGAGCCCGGCAGCACGAAAAAGGGCCGGCAGAGCGCCGACCCTACGAGGAGAGAAGTAGCGAGAGGCTTACTTGCTCTTCATCGCTCCGCCGTCCTTGCTCATCGAGCCACCCTTCTCCATCGAGTCGCCCTTCATCATCTTGCCCGAGCCCTTCTCCATGGAGCCGCTCTCGCTCTTCATGGCATTGCCGTTGGCCGGCATGTTTCCGGGCTCTGAGGCCGAAGAGCCTGTGGTCGAGCCACCCGTGACGTTGCCGCCAGAGCCGTTGCCGCCCGGTGCGCCCTGAGCCCAAGCGGCGCCAGTAAGCGAGAGTGCAAGCGAAGCGGCGAGCGTAAGTGTTATGATGCGCATGGTGCGTTCTCCTGACTTTTTTAAACTCGAAGAACCCGAGGCGGCTGCGATTGTTCAAACCGAACTGCGATGTGTCAGATTAGTCACAGCGTGTGCCAAAGGTATTTCCGGTCCTCGTAGCGTTCTTTTGTCTATTGAACGCGCAACGTAAAATCTTCACACTACTGTAGTCAGGCTGCGGTTGCTTGTGATCTTTGGCAGTTGCCGCTGAATTCTTCGGATCCCTGCAAATGTCTGATGTCAGCTCGTACCGGATCGAGACCGCTGCCGATCCAGCCAATCCGGGCTATTATCGCTGGGCGATTTTCCAGAATGGGCAGGATCTCGACCTGCCAGGGTATGCCTATGCATCAGCTTGGTCCGCCGAGGAGGCCGCTCGTACCGCGCTCAGGTGGCATCTCATTCTGACCCCCCTCCGATCGCAGCCAGGCATGGGCGATTGCCCCTCTTTGAAAGCGGTTGTGACGCCTTCAGCTATGGTTATGACGTCAAACTTGGCCGAGTGGAGGAAGAAGCTTTCGAGCCGGCATATGGGAACCCGCCAAAGCCGTACATAAGCGCGCCAGCCAAGGGCGTCAGTGACACCAGGACGCAAGGCCACACCAGCGACCCTTGGGAGGTGCAAGTGACCCAGTCGTAGCAGGGTCGATGCCCCGCGCGATCGAAGCTCTATTTTGAGCTCGATGATCGGCGCCGATGAGGGCGGCACCAAGCCCGGCACAGACAAGGGCAGTTGCAGCCCAGCCAGCCACCTTGCCGGAGCGTCGTACATACTGAGACATGCCCGACAGGGTCGTCGGCCGGGGTTAGCGCTTTCCTAATGGTACAAGCGCGATCAGTCGCGCCGCTTTGGAGCAACACCTTCCGCGCCCAAGCGCTTCATGCACTCGTGGTAGAGCTGTGCGCCCAGATCGAAGGGGGACAGACCTTGGGGATTGGGAGCGCCGAGCAGGCGATTCCTCGCATCCTCACGGCAGGTGGCGTCCTCAGGACCTTGGATCGGAGGTTGGCCTTGTGCGAGTGCAGCTCCTGTCACGGCGGCTGCGATGGCGGTGGCGAGAACGATCCGACGCATAGGTGCAGACCTCACTTGCCGCCCGTAGCTTCGTAGGCGGTGATCGCGCGACGGCAGTTCTCAGACAGCTCAGCGCGATGCGTCTTGAAGCAAGCGTCCATCTCTTTGCTGTCAGGGTCGTTGCCGCTGCAGAACGACACGGCGTCGCCAGAGCAATACTTTTTGAGATCCGCATTGCCACGCTTGCTATCCTGCCCGGCAGAAGCCGTGGCGACGACAAGCGGTGCTGCGAGAAGCAGCGCAAAGGTAGCAAGGCGGGGCATTGGTGGCTTCCTGAGCCCAGCATGGGCCCGCAGGAATGACTGGGGGGCGAGGATCGTTCCTCGGGGCCTGCAGGAGATCCAAGTGGAACGTTCGAACGGGCCGCCCAATTTCTCCGGCGTCCAAACTGGCAGTTGCTCAGCTGCCATAGGGGGACTGCAGGACCACGCGAACCTTCCGGGCTGACGTCGCCACCTGGGCTGCCTCCTGCGCCGAGGAAGTGGTGCCACGCAGGATCGAGGTCGGCAGTTCGAGGGCCATCGCGCCGCTGTACACGGTCACCTGACGCTCCTGGGCCTGCGCCGCGGTGTCGGCGACTATGGCGGAGAGAGCGAGAACGATAGCGGCGGCGGTCTTCACGGCGGCTGTTCCAAGCGTGACTGTATGTTGCCCGGACAACTTTCAAGCTTGAGCGCGGTTCCAAGGTGCTGTCATTGGTGGGTAGCCGACCTGCCCGGCCAGTCTAGCTCGGCTTCATCCGCTTGGTCATTTAGCATGCCGATCCGGCGAGAGCACCGGTTCTACTACCCCATCGACTGGCGCGAGCTGTCGGCTGTGATCCGCTTCGGTCGCGCCAAGGGTCGCTGCGAGGCGTGTAGTCGGCCGCATGGGCAAACCGTCTACTGCCTCGACGATGGCCGCTGGTGGGACGCTGAGGCCGCTTCCTGGCGCAATGGCGCGGGTCGCATCGTCTGCATCGCGATCGGCGACGACGACGTGCTGAATTCAGTACGGACGACGCGGGTGGTTCTCGCCACGGCCCATCGCGATCACGACACGGGCAACAACGCGGATCGCAACCTCGCGGCTTGGTGCCAGCGCTGTCATTTGGCCCACGATCGGCCCGAACATCAGCGGCGGCGATGGGCGACGCTGTTCCGCCGTCGGGCGATGGGTGACCTGTTTCGTGGGCCGTACCCGTTGCAGTAGGTGGGGGCAGATTGGGGAACGACAGCGGCGCAAGCAGCGGTGCAGATGGCAGAAGCGGGTCGGGTGGATCGGACGGCTGCAGCAGTCGAGATGCCGGCGCATCCAGAACCTTGAGGTCCTCGCCACGCCCTGCGAGGGGGCTCGGTTTCGGCGCGGCGAGGACCGGCCTCGCCCTACGCGTCAGAATAGGGTTCGGCAGTCGAGACATCGTCGCCCCGCCCCTATTCTGCTATAGTGCGGCCGTACTAGTACGCAGAGATAATTGAGCTTTTTTGATTTGTCGGGTTCCACCCGGATCGTCGAGCGCAGGACTGCGCACAGCGGCGTCAGGGACTGACATGCCGGTCTACCGCATCGACCTCCAGTACGGGGTCGAGAAGCCTCAACGGATCAGCCAACTGGCTTCAGACGACACCACGGCGCGCGCGATTGCGCTGGCGATGGTGGCCTCGTTCGGCGGCTGGAGACTGAAGGCGCGATCGTCGTGCAGGTCAGTGATGAGACAGGCCGATTGATCGCGACCATCCGGCTGGTCTGCTCGATCCTGTAGGTCAGCGTTTTAGAGCAGGCCAACCCTTGAACCAGTTATCCAGCCGGCGCTTCCCGCACCGTCTTCCCACGCTTCGTCTTGCTCAGCTTCTTGCGCTTGACCGGGGCGTCCTTGTCGGCGCCGCCCTCGCCAATGGCGAACTCGTGACATGGGACGCATCCATGGTGCCATAGGTTAGCAGCAACCTGGTCTCAGGCACGCTCCCCTGCCGGCCCTTAAGGTTGCGACCAATAAGCGAAGGTCGCACCCTCAATCCGCACGCCGTCGCTGGTAATGTCGATCTGCCCTGTCAGGCGATCAGTGGCGAGCATCCATCGCGCAATGCCGGCTGCGAAGCCGCGGGCCAGATCGATCGAAGCGAACTCGGCAGGACCAATCGCGATAACGAGGCCGGTCGCGTCGCGGGCTATGACCTCATACATGTTGCGTGCCCTCATACTCTGCTGCCAGCCCACATACATCGGCGGCAAGCTCAACCCGAACCAATACCACCACCAGCCGTTCAAGAGCCTCGCAACAGGAATAAGCTATGAACCGATTTTGGGCCGCGATAGCCATCGGAGCGATCATGATCGTCCCGGCTTCATCTCAGCCGTATGGCGGGCGTGATTACGGCCGTGACGGCCGTGAAGACGGCTACCGACAGCGTGATCGCGGGTACGACAACCGGGACGATGACGACAGAGATCGCCGGCGTGGCGGATACGCCTTCGATGAGCGGGAATACCTGCGCTGCAACCCAGACGTTCGCCGCGCCGTGAGAAACGGAACCATGGAATCTGGTGTGGTGCACTATCGGGTGTTCGGTCGTCGAGAGGGAAGGCGGCTCAGTTGCTGACCATCTAGGGGAGTGCCGCTATTCATCTGGCCGTTGGGGTGCCAGCGGTGCCATGTGCTCCACGACCGGACCGAACATCAGCGACGGCGATTGGCGACGCTGTTCCGCTGGCGGGCGCTAGGCGACCTGTTTCGTGGACCGTATCCGAACGCCTGGGACGACCGCACGTTGGTCTCATGCCATGCTGACGAAGCTGTTCATCCTCCTGGTGATGCTGCCGTTCTGTGCGGTGTTCCTGGTCGTCCTGTACGGCATCCGGAAGCTCGGCGACATACTAGGGGTTGGCAACGGACACGACACGTCGAGCGATGGCGGTACGAGCGGCAGATCCGATTGTGGAAACGACGCAAGCGGTTCGGACGGGTGCAGCAGCTAACGTGCCGGCACTCAGATCCCGCCATACCAAAGACGCGCCGGCCGTTCGCGAACGGGGTGAACACGAGGCCGGCGCGCTCGCGTCCGGGAGCTGTGAAGGCTCGACCGTCGCGATAGACGGGATATTGGATACCCCTGCGTATTGATCCAGCGAGGAAGCCGACACGTCGCGCCTTGGTGGCACACCGACTCGGGCCAGCATCCTCAGTCATTAATCGAAACTGAAACATTCGATTTCAAAACTACCGGGTCGGTCGGGTGTTCACGTTCTCCGCACGGTGAAACAGCGTCCTCAATCCCAGGGCGCGGGCTCGCGACGTGCGACCGACATACGCCGTTCAAGACGCAAGCAGGGTGAGAGTATCGGTCACGATGGGGTTGGTTTCCATCGCGCTCTCGTCGTCGACACGCTGATTAGCCTCGCCCGAGAACGACCGCTTCCCGGCGTCATAGGCACCATCACGGTTAGCCCTCGTAACGAGGTGTAGAGGGCGGTGCAAATCCAGGCCACTAAACCGCCCTAACGGGGTTGGCATCAAACGCTGGATCTCGGCGGCCGTGTCGGCCTAAGTGGTGGCTTCGGAAATCGTTTCGAAGATGGGCTCTCCGGGCTTTGTGAAGCTCGAATGGCCTGGATTTTCCTCCGCCCTACAGATGGCTGACATTCTCGCTTTCCGACGACGAGCCGATCGAGCCGCCGGCCGCCTGGCACCCATGGATCAACTCGCGGTGCGAGCCGAGATCGAAGAGGCGGCCCAGGCCGCCCTCGACACGGTTGATCACCTCCTCGCGATCCTCGACGGCATGGAGCCCCGCCTCGACGACGAAGACGGCGGCGATGCCGAGCCGGATCTCGGTGCACCCGAGGGCCACGAGAGCCAAGTCGTCTGGCTGCGTGGCACGACTCGCGATCTCGAACTCGACCAGCACCCGGAGCCCAGCCTGTGAAAGCTCGCCTGACGATGCGAACCGCCCTCGCCTTCGGGCTGCCGGCGGTCGCCAGGAACATCGGCCGGGCTCGGCGGTGGTCTCGTGCACTTCTCGACCGGGACGGGCATGAGGCCGGCCGGGGCAACGTCGTCACCACCTCCGCGCTCGTCGCAATCTATTTAGTGATTCTGTAATACCTACCGCTTCGCCGATACAGCATCCACTGGATGTTGAATTTTACTTATCGCAACAGACAGAGTTAATAGATTATCTTAAAAAATAGAGCTATTTACTAAGTTATAAACTCGATTGATGCTTAAAAGACACACAAATCATTTTTGAGATCGACCTGCCTAATTCACGGAGCGTTTACAGACAGGCTGCCGTACAAGTTGATCGACAATCACAATAGCACGCTACGCACGGTACAGATCCGAGCTTGGGTACCGGCCACAAACAGCGAATGCGTGCATCAAGGGGAGCGTCGACATGCAAACCGTCACATCAGGCTATCGACCTCGCCTCGGCCTCCTTTGCTCCTGCTCGGCCCTAGCGCTGATGGCAGGACTCCTGGTCACGGCCCTGCCAAGCCCCGTCTCTGCACAATTCGTCTGCCAGGGTACAGCCAATGGAACTGGTGCCGGGACGGGAGCGAACGCCACAGCGGCTGGTAATGTAAATAATGTGGCGTGCGGGCCCGATGCTAACGCAACTCTTAATTCCTTTGAAAGTACAGGTAACAATACTGCTTTCGGTCAAAACGCTAATGCCAGCGTTGGTTTTCAAAGTATTGCTAATAATACTGCCGTTGGTCAAAATTCTAATGCAAGCACTGGATTTCAAAGCGTTGGAAGTAATACTGCTATTGGACAGGGCGCTAACTCCAGTACGGGAGATCAAGCTTCAGGCAGCAACACCGCTATTGGACAGGGCGCTAACTCCAGTACGGGAAATCAAGCTTTAGGCAGCAACACCGCTATTGGGCAAAATGCTAATTCCAGTGTCGGCCTTCAAGGATCTGGCAACAATACTGCGGTTGGTCAAGGCGCGAATGCAAGCGTAGGAATTCAAGGCAACGGTCAAAATTCGGCATTTGGGCAAGGCGCGAACGCCAGCACTGACGTGCAGCTTACCGGTGCCAACTCGGCATTCGGTCAAGGCGCGAACGCAAGCAATGGGGGCAGTCGCCAAAGCGCTAATTCGGCTTTTGGTGTTGGTGCCTATGCGTCAAGCAATGGATTTGAACAAGTTTCCCAACGTTCTACGTTTGGGTCAGTAAGTGCGGCAACTGGTTTTAACAGTAGCGCATTCGGCGCCAACGCTGCTGCCGGTGGCTTCTTAGTTAACGGCGCGCCAAATTTCACCAATTCGGGAACAACCGCGCTCGGCACTGGATCCCAGGCTGGGGCAACCGCGACGGGTCAGACCAACGCCACAGCGGTCGGTTCGGACGCTCGGGCCAATGCAGGTGAAGCTACCGCTGTTGGTCAAAATGCTAATGCCAGCAGTGGTGGTGCCAGTGCCTTTGGCCAAGGGGCACAGGCTACGGCCGACACCGCTACAGCATTAGGCAGGCAAAGCGTCGCTTCTAGCGCCGGCAGCGTCGCAATCGGCGACAACGCTATCGCTAGTGGTACCCTAAGTGCCGCCTTAAGCGGTCGCAGCAATGCTTTGGCTGATCTTAGCATTGCTGCAGGTACAAGGGCTACAGTCACAGCTGACGCGAGTAACGGCATCGCCATCGGCACTGATGCACTTGCAAGTGCAGAAAACGCAGTAGCGGTTGGTCCCAGGACCACTGCTGCGGGCCAGCGGAGCACCGCCATAGGCTTCAACAGCCGCATCCTCGGCGCGGCAAGCCTCGACTCTACCGCATTCGGCTCCAACAACACCGTCACCGGGGCTAATTCAGGAGCCTTCGGCACAAACAACACCGTTACTGGAACCGGCTCTTACTCGTTCGGTGACCCTAACACGGTGAACGGCAGCAACACCTTCGTCACCGGTAACAACAACACCGTGAACGGGCCAGCCACCGTCGGCAATGGCGACAACGTCAATGTCTATGGCTCGAACAACACGATCGCCAGCACCATCAATGCGGCCGGCGCCGCCGTATTCGGCAACGGCAACACCGTCAACGCCGGGAATGCGGTCGTCGTGGGCAACGGGACGACGGTGACGGGGGCCAACAGCTCCGCGTTCGGTGGCAACAACGGGACGATCGCGAACACCAACAGCGTGGCACTTGGCTACGGCTCTACGGTCACCGCCAACAACGCTGTGTCGGTCGGCTCGGCGGCGCAGACGCGCACCATCCAAAATGTGACGGCCGGCACCGCGGGGACGGATGCTGTCAACTTCAATCAGCTACAAGCCAGCTTTGCGAGTGTGCCATTCCTCGCCACGCAGGGTAACGGATCAGCAGCACCAATCGCTTCGGGTATCGATAACGTCGTTGGCGGATATGGTGCCTCGGCTACAACGACAGCAGCAACAGCTCTTGGAAGTCTAAGCACCGCGTCTGGGCTTAATAGCACCGCATTGGGTTTTAGTAGCACGGCATCAATGGGCGGAACTACTGCTATCGGCAGTAACTCAAATGCCTCAGGAACTTTTGGAACTGCCATTGGCGGTGGTTCTCAGGCTTCCGCACGAAATACGACTGCGTTAGGCCGCAATGCCCAGGCAACAGCATTGAACTCGGTCGCGCTTGGCCAGGGATCCGTCGCAGACGTAGCAAATACTGTCTCGGTTGGCACAGCTGCAGCCACACGGCAAATCGTCAATCTTGGGGCTGGGACGCTGTCATCAACCTCGACCGATGCCGTGAATGGCTCGCAGCTCTTCACGACCAATCAGAGCATTGCCGCGCTGCAGGCTGGCACCGCAGGTCCGTTCGTGTCCGACGCCAACGGGCGTCTTGGTCCGACCGCTACCGGCACCGATGCTTCAGCAGGTGGCTTCGGCGCTACTGCAGGGACCGAATCCACGGCCCTTGGCAACGCTAGCAGCGCTACATCATTTTCTACAGCTGTCGGCTTCCGGAGCAATGCCCTAGGCTTCGGTACCGCTGTCGGCAACGACAGTACGGCCACAGGAACCTATGCAACAGCACTGGGCAGCGGCAGTCAGGCCACAGGCGGCTTCAGCGTAGCTGTAGGCAACGGTAGTGCTGCGGCTGGTACGTTCGGCGTCGCCCTCGGAAATGGAACCTCTGCTGCTGCTTCCGGCACGGCGCTCGGTGGGGGTAGCATCGCCAGCCTCGACAACTCGGTGGCTTTGGGCGCGAATACCCGTACGACGGCTGCGAGCGACACTACCGCCAACGGTGCAATTGGTGTGCGCAACAACGCTGGTGCCGTAACGGCAGGATCAGGCAACGTGGTGTCGGTCGGCACGACAACAGCCGCTCGCCAGATCCAGAATGTAGCCGCTGGCGCTGTCACGGCGACCTCGACCGATGCCGTCAACGGCTCGCAGCTCTTCAGCGTCGCTACCAACGTTAACGCGGTCGGCGCAGGTACGGTGGCCGCCCTCGGCGGTGGCGCAGCCTACGATCCGGCAACAGGCACCTTCACCGCACCGACCTACACGCTGAACAACGGCACCGTCACGACCAACAACGTTGGCGACGCGCTGACCAATCTCGATGGTCGTACGACTACCAACACAAATGCCATTGCTGGCTTGCAGAACGGCACGTCCGGCCTTGTGCAGCAGGCAGGGCCGAACGCACCGATCACGGTGGGTGCCGCCACCGGAGGCACGGTGGTCAACGTTGCTGGCACTGCCGGCAACCGCCAGATTACGGGCGTTGCTGCCGGCAATATCGCATCGGCTGCCTCGACCGATGCCGTGAACGGCGGCCAGCTCTTCGCGACCAATCAGCAGGTCGCAACCAACACGACGAATATCGCCACGACGAACCAGCGCACGGCAGCGGCCCTCGGTGGCGGCGCAGGCACGGACGCCAACGGCCTCCTGACGGCTCCGGCCTATAATGTGCAGGGCGGCAGCTTCAACAACGTAGGCGGAGCGCTCGGTGCGCTCAACACGCAGACTAACACGAACACCGCCGGCATCGCCGCAAATGGTCAGGCCATCGGCGTGCTGCAGGGGCAGACCGCCACGAACACGCAGAACATCACCGAACTACAGACCGGGCAAGCCGGCGTGTTCCGGGCCAACAATGCGGGTGGCGCCGGTCTCCCTCAGGCGAGCGGTGCAAATGCCGTCGCTGGCGGCTACGGGGCGGTGGCCTCGGGTGGTAGCACCACAGCGGTTGGAACTGGCGCCCAGGCGACCCAGTTCGGCGCAGTGGCAGTCGGCGCGGGGGCAGTTGCTTCGGGCGATCCGACGACAGCGGTGGGCTTTAATGCCCAGGCCACCGGCGCAGAAGCCTCCGCCTTCGGCGCTTTCGCAACGGCCAGCGCCGACAACAGCACCGCTCTTGGTCGTTCGGCGAATGCGGCGGGCACGAACTCAGTTGCCGTTGGCTTCGGATCAAGTGCGGCCCAGGCAAACAGTGTGGCGATCGGCGCGGGCGTGGCCACAACACGGGCCAACCAGGTCGCGATCGGCAGTGCCAAACAGACGTACACCCTGGCCGGGGTCAGTTCGGCTCAGAGCTTGGCTGCACAGACGGGAGCAAGCCGCTTCGTCACCTCAGATGCAGGCGGCAATCTCGCGACCGCCAACTTCGGACCGAACGACATCGGCGCGCTTGACGGCCGTGTTGGAGCGCTTGAAGCCGGTCTGAACGGTCTGACACGCTACGCCATCGAGTCTCGGAAGGAGGCACGCCGTGGCGTCGCGACAGCTATGGCGCTGTCTACCGCACCGCTCCCCTCGGCTCCTGGTCGCATGACCTACGTGCTCAACGGTGCAACCTTTAAGGGTGAGTACGGCATCGGTGGTGCGATAGCCTACCGTCTGGACACCAACATCCCGCTCGCTATCACGGCCGGTGTAGCTGGCAGCCCCGGCAACAACGTGGGCGGCCGTATCGGCATCATGGGCGAGCTGTGAAGGCACGACGTACCGTCGCTTTAGGTCTCTGCCTCTCGGCTTTGTGGTCGATTGGGGCAGGGGCCCAGCCAAAGCAGGCCCCGGCAGCACCAGCCGAAGCCAAGCCCGCGCAGATCGATCGCAACGGCGTGCTGATCCTGATCCGCACAACGCTGCTTGCCCTGCACCAGGGCAACGAAACCGGCAACTACACGGTGCTGCGTGATCTCTCAGCTCCGGGGTTCCGTGATGCCAACACGGCAGCACGCCTTGGGGAGATCTTCGCGAGCCAGCGGGCTCAGAAGCTCGACCTTTCTGGCGTCGCCGTTCTCGACCCTCAGCTCACCCTGCTGCCGCAGATCGAGCCGAACGGCCTGCTGCACATGTCGGGGTTCTTCCCGTCCGTGCCGAGCCAGGTGAACTTCGAGCTGTTGTTCGCGCCCGTGGATGGCCGCTGGAAGCCGTTCGGCCTTGCGGTCAATCTGGGCTCGTCCACGCCAACTGCGCCCTCCCCGCCGCCGGCGCCAGCAGCTCCTCCAGCTGCAGCGGCTAGGACGCCCGAGGCGAAGCCAGCGACGAAGTCGAACGGCTTGCAGTCGAAGGCGCCTACTGCGAAGCCTGCAGGGCCAGCCAATCAGCCGTAGCTGCGCTTTATGCCGCTGAGAAGCGCCGCGCTCGTTGCGCTCTACCTGCCGGCGGCTTAGTCCGCCTGCTGGCGCCACATGGTTAACTACCCCTTAACGACCGCTGACCCACATTCCTCGGAGCGTACCCACTGAGGCGCTGACATCCTTACGTCATTACGTCAGTACGCAACGAGGCAAGCATGTACGTCGTGGTCGTTGCCAGTCAGAAGGGCGGGGCGGGCAAAACCTCCTTGATCCGCAACCTCGCGGTGGCGACGCATCAGCAGTTCGGTGCCACCGCGATCCTCGACACCGATCCCCAGGGCTCCTTAACGAGTTGGTGGAACCGTCGCGAGGATCAGCAGCCCGCGCTCATCAAGCTCGATATGAAGGACTTCGGAGCAAGTGCCGCTCGGCTAGCGGATGCCGGTGTCGAGTACCTGTTCGTGGACACGCCGCCTTCCGTGCATCCTGAAATCCGCGCGCTGCTGGCCCATGCGGATCTGGTCATCGTGCCTGTGCGGCCGTCGCCAGACGATCTCGATGCTGTGGGCGATACGCTCGCACTGATCGAGGAGGCCGGCAGACCCTTCGTGTTCGTGCTAACCCAAGCTAAGCCGCGCACCCGCCTGCAGATGCAGGCCGTCCTGGCTCTGGCCAAACACGGCAAGCTCGCTCCGACTGTCATCCATGATCGAACCGACTTTCCGACCGCAGCCATCTCAGGCAAGGCGGTTACGGAGATCGAACCCGAAACCGCCTCGGCGCGTGAAATTAAGGAAGTGCTTGGGTACGTTATGACGCAACTACGCAAGCACGTCACGACGCAGCATCGGGAAGTTTGATCATGAGCGCCAAGGCCACGCCGTCCCTGGACGGGTTCATCCAGACGAAGGGGGCGAGCCGACCCGATGCGATGCAGCAGCGGGGCACCTCATCCTCGCCTACTCCAGAGTCCGAGGCTCCTCCGGCCATGCCCGTCCGGCCTGCGCAGGCTCCCGAGCCTCGGGCCAAAGCGCTGACCCTCCGCCTGTCGGAGAGCCAGTATCAACGTCTGCGCCGCTTCGCCTTCGATCGCGGCCTCAGCCACCAAGACGTTCTCGAACAGGCCCTCATGGATCTGCTGGGCCGATCCGGCAGTTGACGGACCCGAAGTTGCGTCAGTTCTCTACGTCATGGCGCATTGACGTAAGCACGTAAGGAATTGCTTGCCCTAACGCGCACGGCGTCGTAACTTCCGATAAGCGTCATTCTCGAAAGTTTTGAGCAGATCGGGTCCAAAGGGCCGTGAAGAAATGAAGCCTGGGCTAAATCATTCCGAACGACCCGACCGCGCAAGTCGCCAACTTGGCGAGACACGCGACGTGGGCGCCAACTTGGCGCTTGCGGCTGTGTCGCTGGCAGTCGAGGGCGTCGCTTCAACCGACACCCTTCCCGTTGAAGCCACCGCGATAGTCCGCGCCTATCAGCGCGCTTCGAAAGCCGACGCGACCGTGCGGGCCTACACGACCGACGCGCGGGTGTTTCAGGACTGGTGCGCCCGGTACGGCTTCCGGTCCCTGCCGGCGACATCGGAGGCGGTGGCCGCGTTCCTCGTGTCCGAGGCCGAGGCCGGTAAAGCCGTCTCGACAATCGGCCGGCGCTGCGCGGCGATCTCGTACGCGCACAAGCTGGCGAAGGCCGCGGACCCGACTGATGACGAGGATGTTCGGGCCGTGATGAAGGGCATCCGGCGCAGGGTTGGGGTGAAGCCGGACCAGAAGGCCGCCGCGACCGCCGACGTGCTCATGACGTTGTTGATGCGCACGCCCGACACGCTGACCGGCAAACGGGACCGCGCGCTCCTGGCGCTTGGGTTCGCTGGCGCATTCCGCCGGTCTGAACTCGTCGCGCTCGATGTCGCCGATCTCGTCGAGGATAAGGACGGGCTGCGGGTCCGCATCGGCAAAAGCAAAACCGATCAGGAAGGGCAGGGGTCCGAGATCGCCATCCCGCATGGTCGGTTCATCAGGCCGGTGGCGCTGGTGAAGGAATGGCTCGAAGCCGCCGGCATCACCGAAGGCCCGGTGTTCCGGCCGGTATCGCGCTCGGGGAACGTGCGACGTTGGGGTTCGACGGACGTTGGCGAATTCGAACTACTCGTGCCGCGTCTCACGACGCAGGCCGTCGCGGACATCATCAAGAAGTACACGGCAGCTGCAGGGCTCGATGCCTCGACGTTCGGAGCGCACTCGCTTCGAGCTGGCTACATCACGACGGCGGCCGAGCGGGGCGCCGACCTCGCGCGGATCATGGATCAATCACGTCACCGCGATCCGCGAACGGTGCTCGGCTACATCCGGCGCGCGAACGCGTTCAAGGATCACAGCGGGAGTGGGTTTCTATGAGACGTCAGCCCGATCTTATCCGCGAGCTTCTATTAAGGCTCGAAGGGTTGGATATCGGCTCTGGCCAGCGAGTGCATATCGGCTCGCACGAGCCTGAGCTAATGATCGAAGGCTATTCGACCGATCAAGTCGATTATCACATGGCGCTGCTTTACGAGGCCGAACTCATCACCAGCGGCGACACGCAGAACATGATGATGAACGGCGATTGGATCTTCCAACGACTGACCGTTCAAGGTCACGATTTCGTGACAGCGTGCGCGACCCGGAGGTCTGGAAGAAGGCGAGCACTGGCGTCTCGCAAATCGGCGGATGGTCCCTCGGCATTTTGAAGGACATGGCGACCGCCTACCTAAAGCAGGCCGTCAGAGATCGGCTTGGCATCGAGATCTAGTCAGCGCGGTCAGCCTCAGCGGCAGTCCGAGCGCAGCAGATATTATCAGGACGTTCGGCCATGACCTACAGCGTGCCCGATCTCATCGCTGGCTTGTTTCCTTACGCGACGGAGCGCCGCGAGCGGGTGATTCAGCAGAGCATCCGCTTCGTCCGACTGCTCCATGGCATGAGCGTCTGACGCCCATGAAGCCAGGATCGTGCGCTTTTCCCCGAGCGACAGTGTGGGATGCATCAGCACATCGCGCGGCCGACGAAATACGTCACCCGGTGTGACAAGTGCCGTCCACACATCGATGGTCGGAGTCCGCGTTATGGCGCACGCGACCGGACCAATGTTCTTCGAAGTTTCTTCTCCTCTCTGCATGATCATCCTCCTTAGTTGGTGGAAAATTTTGCAAAGCCCCCATCCTG
Source organism: Methylobacterium sp. WL9 (assembly GCF_008040035.1). Classification (NCBI taxonomy): domain Bacteria; kingdom Pseudomonadati; phylum Pseudomonadota; class Alphaproteobacteria; order Hyphomicrobiales; family Methylobacteriaceae; genus Methylobacterium; species Methylobacterium sp. WL9. Next base: position 7,268 of record NZ_VRVE01000058.1, on the reverse strand, counting down.
AGGTTCAATCTTCCGCCGCCCTGCCCGCTTCGACCGTCATGAAGACTTTGAGATCCCACGGGCTCGACTGCCCGTGGGAGTAGGCGATGGGCCTGGTTATGGTTTGGCTAGGCTGCCTGGGCCTGATGCTCGACCTGCGTTGGGGCATTGTCTTGCCCGGACGTCGAATGGCCAACGCCGATGGCGATCCGACGCGGCTTCAGAGCCTCGGGGACCTCACGCTGCAGATCGACTGTGAGTAGGCCGTTTGCCAAATCAGCGCCGGTGACCTTGACGTGGTCGGCGAGGTTGAAGGTTTGACGGAAGCTGCGTCCGGCCAGTCCACGGTGCAGGTACTGGCGCTCATCGGCGCCCTTTCTCTGACCGGAAACCAGCAGCGCGTTATTGTGCTGCGTCATCTCGATCTCGTCGGGCGCAAAGCCCGCGACGGCCATGGTGATGCGATACTGGTCGTCGGCGACCTTCTCGATGTTATAGGGCGGCCAGGTCGTCGTCGGATCGACGCGGTCGGCTTGAGCGAGAAGATCGAACAGTCGGTCAAAACCGACGGTGGAACGGTAAAGGGGAGCAACGTCGTAGGTTCTCATAACCACATCCTCCAGGGAGCAACGTGATGACAAGGAACGCCGGACACCGTGCCCGGCGCCTGCTCTTGCGAACTCAAACGAGCCTCGCCCGCGTAGAATGCACATCCCGAAAGTTGGTTTCAAGAGCCGACCGAATTTTTGTCGGCCCGCCTAATAGCCTTACCGAATCGTTGCGCTCATGAGCGATCTTGGAATTCAAAGTCGTGGGCGGGGTCGTCTCAGGACAATCCGGAGACTGCACGTCCAACGAGTGCGCCTGATATGATAACTGCGACAACCACTGAGTTTTAAACGAGTTGAACAGCCGTCGCAGTGTCTGTTTCACGGCCAGCTGGCACCGGCGTTTGTCATGTAAGCTCGATAGGGCCTGGCGGCTGCGGTGCTGGTGGATCCCCCTCTGGGGGTGCCGGATCGGGTGGCGGATCGCCAATAGGTGGCAGGGGGTCATCACCAGGGCGAGGTGTGTCGGACAGCATACAGGTCTCCAGTGCGTTAGCTGGTTCGGGAACGGCCTTTCAACGCGGGTCGCCTTCAAACGGTCGTGTAGGGCACCGACAAAACCATCCACAGCGTGCGAATGTACGCCGTAGACCTGCTAGCCGCAGCCTCATTGGGACTACGGTGCCACGCTGATCGCAACTGCCCGGGCCCTGCTCGTAGCGACCGGTACAGCCCTGCCCGTGAGTTTTCTCGGTTTCGGCGATGAGCTGGTATTCGAGGCGCGCGAAGTGACTCTGGTGGCCGGTCCCTAGCGCCTTCTAGTTTGGGCATCACGTACGGGAACATACCGATGCGATACTGCTGGTCGCGTCGGCATGCTTGGTGAAGTTTGAGGCTATCAGACGGCCGTCTTCGCCGGACGTCCCCGCTTTGGCTTATCAGCGTCTGTGGCATCCGATGCCGTGGCCTTCGATGCTGCCCGTGCACCGCCCTGGCCCAACCCAAGGCTCTTCGCGAGTGCCGAACGTGCCGCTGAATAGTTCGGTGCAACGGTCGGATAATCTGACGGCAGACCATACCGTGCCCGGTAGGCGGCGAAATCAAGCCCACGGGTCGATAGGTGGCGCTTCAGCGTCTTGTAGGGCTTGTTGTCGACGAACGAGATCAGGGCGTCGGGCGTGATCGACTTCTTGATCTGCGACGGCGTCGCTTTCTCGGGCTCTGGCTCTGCCGAAGCGGTAGCACTGCTGCCGTTTGCGAGCACGCTGATAGCGGCGTGAACGCTGATTAGCATTGTCGGAAGCTCGGAGGCAGGCAGAGAGTTGTTCGAGATGAAAGCGGCGACGATGTCGGCGGTGAGGTGGATCACGTCGAGGGTAGGGGTAGCAGTATCGTCCACGTGTTGATTCCTTGTTTCAGATAATCGCTAAGACATCCGAATTGCGCTGCATGCAATACGCATGGTCCAAGAAATTTCGGATAAGTGGCCCTGCTGGAGTGAACTACGCAAAGGAGCAAGACAGCGTTTCGATATCGGACCGTACAAAACGCTGCTTTTTCGAATTTGAGATCCGCCGATGCTCGTTGAGGCCAAGCCGGTATCGCTGGACAGTCAGATCGTCCGATGGGCTCTTCATCGAGTACGCGACCAAGTCGTATCCGACGTCCCGCGCTGCAATCACTGCCGGGGAAGTTCGCGCCGTCGCGCACAATGAGCGAAGCGCAATGGGCTATGATCCGTGATTCAAGACGGAAACAACGGTTCCGGATCATAGTGGTGCGCCCAAATCTCAGCCACGGACAAATTCGTAGAGCGCCAGCAGGGTCACGCAAAAAATGAACACGGCGAGCGAACTGGATCCCCATGGGTTGAACTGCCAGTTTGGAATCCGCCTCCAATCCATCGCTCGTCCCTACCAAGCCGGGCACCTAACGCGGCTATTAACAACTCCGATCAGACGCGCGGACCATTCAGTTGCCTAAGACCTGTCCGTAGGCCGTATCTCAACGCCTAAAATGGACGCGCCGGCCACTCGCGAACGGAGCGAATACGGGACGGGCGCGCTCGCGTCTGAGAACCTAGAAGGCTCGACCGTCGCGATAGACACCTTGATGGCGCCGCTCCCCAGGGGGGTCGCCGCCGCTCCAGCATTCAGTTTGTAATTAGATCATTGATTTCATCGATATGTGCTATCGATCGCATCTGTTTGCTTCATGCTGCAACGCAAAACATATCCTTCTCACAGGACGGGGCACAGGCCCTGAAATTCCAGAGGGATCACCATCATGAACACTCGCAAACTCGTTCTCGCTGCTCTGGCTTCGGTCACGCTGACCGGTACTGCGATCGCGGAGGAAGCCATCAACCTCACCCCGCCGCTGTACCGTGAGCAGGCCCGTGCCACGGCGAGTGTCCGCCTAGCCTCCGAGCTGACGACCACGCCGTCCGTGACCGCCCGGGCCCCTGAAACCCGGCGCACCGTTGCCGAGGCCGTAGACACAGCGACCCAGTAAGCAGGGTGGTTGGATATCAGCGTACAAGCGGGCGGACAGACTGCCACCCATGACGAATATCCGGCGTGGGTGGCAGACTAGGAACTATGCGGTGTGACCTACCCCGTCCTGTAAGCCCGCTCTGCTTCCGCCCGCCACGCATCCCTCTCAGTACGCGCCTCGATCAATTCGGCCTGCAACTCCTCCATGCGGGCGTGCAGGTCGCCGGCATCCACGGCAGTCTCGATCAGGAGGTCCTGCGCCTCGGCGAGTTGCCCGCGCAGCTCGGCGTTCTCGACCGCCAGGGCCAGGATCAGAGCAGCCACGTCGTCGCTCATGGTTCATCCCGAATCCCACTGGACGGTGCGGATAGCAGGTAAGGCGCAGACCGGCTTCGCGCCACGTTGGCGCGCGTGGCTCTCAACCCCTGATGAAGCCGTAGCACGACAGCAGTGTCGTGATGAGGCTGAAGGCGGCCAGCGAAGCGTTGCCCCAAGGGTCAAGCGCATGAGCAATTGGAGCAAATGCACGCTCGATCATGAGGCTGTTTGCCAATCGCGATCAGATAGGCGCCAGGGTTGATCGCTCCCGTAGGCGGAAGGCTCACCGTTCTGGCAGACGGTCCGGGCCAGCATGACCTCGTTGCCCAGGGCCGTGATCTCGATTGTGATCGTTCCGAAGCCGTCGCTGCCTGTCAGCCGCGTTCCAACGCCCCATCCACGTTCGTGGCAGATCTCCGCAGCGTGCCGTCGATCGTTTCGCGTTCCCATGCCGTCCTCGCGATCCCAGCCGGGGACAACGTGCACGATGGTAGGCAGACACCGGCCAGCGATCTTCTGACGCGACGGCGAGGTACTTGCCGCGTCCGCCATGCCGAACAGCATCAGACCTTCACCGCATGGCTCGGCGGTTTCCACCGGCCGATCGGATTCCGATCTTGTCTCTGGTGGTGGCGTCGCCCGCCGGCTCCCGGCAGCCCTTCTTCGGTTCTGCTGCTCGCAACAAGGCAGATTTAGAACTGGGATATCCGTGGGGTGAATCTTTCTGCACCCTATGCGTCCCAGCCGGTCGAGATGCGAAACCGTTTCGCTTTCGCGTCTGTCCGCGCTCGATCCATTGCCGCCACTCGTGGCTGATGATCCTGACGAGGTTCGGGTCGTTCTTGCGGCCCTCGTGACGGCGTTCTTGGATGACGAGCAGTCCGTCACCTTCGGCCTCGCGGATCGCGCCCTGCGCCAGCCTGCGGCTCACGCCAGCCCTCGCAGCAATGGCGTCGACGCAGAGGCCGCAGACGCCCTTTGTGGCGATCTCGTCGGCGACGATGCGCAGGACCGATAGCTGTCCGACCGTGAAGCGGCAGGCGAGGGCCGGCGGCATTGGCCCGGATGCAGCGAGACGTCGACGGCGCGATAGGGCCTCGGTGCGATCTGGGGCTCGCTGAGGGCGTTTCGGCGGGAATAGGCTCTGTCGGCCAAGTGGGATGCCGACGGGCTTCAGCGCTCCCCTGATCGTCGTCCTGCGGGCGTGCAGCGCTTCGGCGAGGGCTTGAGCCCCATCGTCATCGACGGCACCGCCGGAATGGGCCTGCCAGATCGTCTTCGACAGCTCATCCATATTGGCGAGCGTCCGCGCGCCGTCGATCGCGGCGAGCATTCGCGCGTGAAACATCGTCCCGGTCCCTCACGGGCCGCGGCTGGGGTCCAGGCAAAGCCTTCCCGTTGACGGAAACAAGTTCCGTCTTGACTCCCGAGGGAGGTCATGGCTTGTGAGGGGTATTCAAGTCCGGCCTCACAGGCCCCGGGTTTTCAGCAGCCTCGACCTTGCCGGGTCGGGGCTGTTGGCTTTTCAGGGTATCGCTTCCGCGGCTCTGATCTCCTGATGCCGGCTCACGACTCGGTTGTCCGAATCTGCCGATCGGGGTCATCTCGGCCGTACCGCGCTGTTAAGTCAACGTTAGCACTGCGCAGTTTGTGACACAGGCTGTGTCAGGTGCCTTCGACAGACTGGCACGGCGCTCTGCAATCTGGCACAAACAACGGATGCCGCGCCGCGTTGCTACGAACGTGTCCCTGACCCCCGAACTGGCCGCCTTCGTCGCGGATCAGGTTGCATCCGGCCGCTTCGGAAGCGCGAGCGAAGTTGTCCGGGCTGCCCTTCGAAGCCTAGAGCGCGACGAGGCTAAGCAGAGCCGCCGTCGTCCAGATCGGCAGCTCGCTGAAGCTTGAGGCAGGCATCTGTCTTATCAGACGGGCGAACCGGGTGAATTTAGTGGGCAAGAGGCAACGCTAGGAGTCGCAGGCATGGCAGGAGAGGCGTCACGGCCCCAGTCCCGGGTTGCCCTTGCCGCGTCTGTTGCTTTCGCCATTGCCCTCGCTGGCGTCGGTACGATCGGCTGGCGCTGGTACAGCTACGTGACGGCCGGCACCTCGCCCTATGACGGGGTTGGGATCGAGCTGAACCGACGCTTGCCCGAGTACCTACGTACTTGGGGCTGCGAGCGCATCAAGGAGCGGTTCCCCCGTGCAATACCACCCTACGGGTGCCAGCCTGGGCAGGTCTGAGGCATAGAGTTGGCTCTCTCGAAGCAAACGAGATGCGTCGCTCTTTTCTAGAATTGTGATAGCAGGCCGAAATGGCTGCGTGGGTTCGGATTGCGCGGCACCTTCGATCGGAACCGCTATGCGCCTGTCCTCAGCCCTGGCTGCTCTCTGCGTCGGCGTCTTGCTGCCATGCTCAGCGCTAGCCCAGCCGGCAGCCAACTCGAACCCGCCGGCGGCTGCGTCCGACCCTGCTACCTTGAAAGCAGCTCGGGAAGTGATTGCCTCAATGCAGGGTGACCGGACAACGCTGCTGAATGCGATGGCTGCGCCGATGGTGGGAATGATGCAGCAGATCGGGGTGAAGCAGCAGGATCAGGCACAGGCTCTGGTCCAAGAAGTCGTGATGCCGACCCTCACGGCACACTACGACGAGCTTCTCGATATCCAGGCTCGCAGCTTCGCTGCCACGCTCGGGAAGGAGGATCTCCAGGCCATCGCCACGTTCTACGCTTCAGCAGCCGGCAAGCGGCTTGCCGCAGCCCAGCCACAGCTAGCGCAAGCGCAGATGGCGGGAACGCAGCAGTGGATGCAATCCGTGATGCCCGAGATGCAGGGCAAGCTGACTAAAGCGATCCAGGCTCATGGCTGGACCCCTGGATCGCAGGCGAAGCCGCGCTGAGGCAGGGAAGCACAAGCCTCGGCGCCGGTTGTGCTACCAAGTTACGAGGGTCGAGCTTCACGCTGCCGAGATCCCGATGACCGCGATGCGCGAGATCTACGCCAGCGGGAACGGCGACACCTGGCATTTGCTCTGGGATTTCGAGACGGGTCATACCTTCGTCCGCCACACGGCCAACAAGCCCTCAGGCGGCAACATCGTCGATATCAGCCTGCCGGTATTCTTAAGCCTCGGCCGTGATGGCCCTGAGCATCAGGCCCTATGGGCGATGATCGGCACGCTGGTGGACGGGCACTCCTCAATCAAAGCGCCCGGCTCGCCACCGTCACTGGAGGCCGGCGCCGGCGCGGCGGAACCATCACCGGGCGGGGGATTCCTTTGAGACAAGGGCTTGATCCCGGCGCCGAAACCACTGCCCGCATCCCCCTCGACGTTCTGGCGACATGGCTTGCGGCCGACGCCATCGACCGGATTGCCCGGACGATCGGTCCGCAACGACAGGCAGCGCAGGTTGATCTCGAACTGGATCGGGTCGGCCTCGCCGCAAAGTGGGAAGACGGTGAGGATGGGCCGGTGCTGGTAGAGGTCCGGTTGAAGGATCAGACCGAAGGCACCGCTGAAAGCGAAGGGTGACACAAGCTCTGGACCTCACGAGCCGCCAGATCGCTGCTATCCGTGCCTGCGGCTTCCACCCGGGCGGCCTTCGGACGAGCGCCTACCCGAAGACCATGCCGAGCCTCGTGGCCGCGGGCCTCGTCGAGCAGCGCCAGAAGGTCGATCCGGCAGAGCGCCATCAGATGGGGTGGTTCCTGACGGCCGCCGGCAAGCGGCTGCTGCAATCGGCGGGGACTGGGGAGCCAAGCGCCTGAACGCTCCGCGCCAATCCAGGCCGTGCCGAAAAGGAGCCTTTTGCAGATCGCGGAAATTAGCGCCACATCATCCACGATCAGCCGGAACATCAGCGGCGGCAATGGGTCACTATGTTCCGCCGTAAAGCACTCGGAGATCTATTCAGAATACTATATAAAA
>NZ_VRVE01000057.1:0-27842 GCF_008040035.1 Methylobacterium sp. WL9 | reverse complement strand
GTGGGGGAGTTCCTGCGCGGCCGGCCGGGGGCGGGGTCGGTCCACCACATCGCCTTCCGCGCGGCGGACGATGCGGCGCAGGCGGCGATGGCGGCGAAGCTCACCGAGAAGCACGGGCTCGTCGTGACCGAGCAGCGCGACCGGCAGTATTTTCGCTCGGTCTACTTCCGCGAGCCCGGCGGCGTACTGTTCGAGATCGCCACCGACATCCCGGGCTTCACTGTCGACGAACCGGTGGAAGCCCTCGGCAGCGCCCTCAAGCTGCCGGCCTTCCTCGAGCCGCAGCGGGCGCGGATCGTGGACGCGCTGCCGAAGGTCGCCTGACAAAGAGCCCTGTCCCACTATCGGGACGGGGCGATCCATCCCTTTCAAGAGGTCGCCATGACGTCCCCCAACAACCTGTTGTTCGTCCACCGCTTCGAGCCGGGTACGGATCCGGCGCAGCCGCCGCTGCTCCTCCTGCACGGCACCGGCGGTGACGAATCCGACCTGCTGCCGCTCGGCCGGTCGCTGGCGCCTGGGGCGGCGCTGCTGTCGCCGCGCGGCCCGGTGCTGGAGAACGGCATGCCGCGCTTCTTCCGGCGGCTGGCGGAGGGCGTGTTCGACGAGGACGATGTGCGCCGCCGGGCCGGGGACCTCGCCGACTTCGTCGCCGAGGCGCGGGCGGCCTACGGCATCGCCGCGCCGCTGGCGGTCGGCTTCTCGAACGGCGCGAACATCGCCGCCGCGATGCTGCTGCTGCGGCCCGAGTCCCTGGCCGGAGCGGTGCTGCTGCGGGCGATGGTGCCGCTGGCCGAGCCGCCCGCGGCCGATCTCGGGGGCAGGCCGGTGCTGATCCTGTCGGGCGCGGCCGATCCGATCGTGCCGGAGGAGAGTGCCCGCCGGCTCGCCGGACAGCTCGGCCGGGCCGGCGCCGAGGTCGAGCACGCGGTGCTGCCGGCCGGCCACGGGCTCACACAGTCCGATGTCGCCCGCGCCGAGGCCTGGATGGCGCGGCGGCGCGTGCCGGCGACGGCTGCGTGACCTGAAGGGCAGTCGCGGGGTATCAGCCTCGCGACTGCTTCCGTCCTGTGATCACGGGATCCGTGGATTCGACGGCCGTTGGCTCCTGTCCGGTCCGCTCGGACCGTAGCTCGCGCTCAGCCATCAGCCAGAACGAGATCTCGCAACCCTCGGGGCGGTGGTTGCGGTCCCAGAGTTCGTAGGCGCGGGCGCGGATGTCGGCGTAGGAGATCGCGGGTTCGGGTGGCATCGTCTCGTCGCTCGCTACGCAGGATACGCGTGTCAGGGTGTGGCAGAGAGACCGCTGCCGTTCACCACCGACATGGTGACGCGGTCCGCGCCGAGTTCGTGGGCGTCGAAGCCGAGCAGGATCGCGACCTGTTCGCGCGCCCGCCAGACCCGGCTCTTCACCGTGCCGATCTTGCAGTTCATCACCGCGGCCGCCTCCTCATAGGATAGGTTCTCGATGGCGACGAGGACCAGCGCCTGACGCATGACGTCGGGCAGCTTCGCCAGGGCGATCGACATGTCCTGCAGGTCGAGGCGACCGGGCTGCTCCGGGATCGAGACCAGCCGCCCGGCCTCGTCGCCGGGGCTCATCGGGACCTCGCGGCTGCGCTTGCGGTAGTCCGAGTAGAAGACGTTGCGCATGATCGTGAACAGCCAAGCGCCGAGATTGGTGTCGGCTGCAAAGCGCGCGCGGCTGCGCCAGGCCTTGAGGAGCGTGTCCTGCACCAGGTCGTCGGCCCGCGCCGCGTCCTTCGTCAGCGAGATCGCGAACCGGCGCAGGTTCGGTACGAGAGACAGGAATTCCTCGTGGAAGGCGCGGGCGTCGCGCTCCTCTTGGGCCGTCAGGGCACGGCCGAGCCGTGCGAGCAGGTCGGCGAAGCGGCCGTCGCTGCGGGCTTCCGTGTCGAGGGGGCCGTAGGTTTGGTCGAGAACGGATGCGAGGTGACGGCGGATGGCCTCCGGCAGCATCGACGGCTCGATCTGCGTGGCCAGCCCCGCCTCCCGTCCGCTTGCGAGAGACGGGTCGAGCGAAATGGTCATCGGAGGGCTTCCTACGAGACGAGAACGCGAAGCGCCGCGAGGAGATCGGCGCCACGGACGAGCTTGATGAAGACGAGTGATCCGGCTGCGTCCGGGGCCGCCGCGGTTGTCTAACCACGCGGCTCCACCAGGCCGGAATGTTCGATCGGTTGCACGTAAGGAATCTTAGGCATCTGCGCGCACCGGAAAAGAAGCCTGGTGGGAACGGTCTGAAATCGTACGTTCGTCGAGGCAGCCGGCTGAAGGTGTGCCTTTGCCCCGCTTGCGTTATCAAGGCCCACCGCCTGCCGGTAAGTTCGGGTACAGGCGGGTGGGAGACGGCACCGTGTTCTTGTCCTCGACGTCGAGCACGGCCTTGCCTCCGCTTCAGCAATCGCAAATCCGCAACCGTCTCCTCCGCCTTCTCGCAACCCAGGATTTCGAGCGCCTGGCACCCGCCTTGGAGCCGGTCTCGCTGTCGTTGCGGCAGATCCTGATCGCGGCGCATGAGCCGATCGCCCACGCCTATTTCATCGAGGAGGGGCTGATCTCGGTCGTGGCCGACACGGCCAACACCGCCGGCGGGCGTATCGAGATCGGCATCGTCGGCTACGAGGGCATGACCGGGCTGCCGCTCGTGCTGGGCACGGACCGCTCACCCCACGTCTCGCTGGTCCAGGCCGAGGGGCGGGCGCTCGCCGTTCCGGCCGCCGCCCTGCATGCCGCCCTCGATGCCAGCCCGGCGTTGCGCGGCGTGCTCGGCCGTTACGTCCAGAGCCTGATCGTGCAGGTTGGGCAGACGGTCTACGCCAATGCCGACCTCACCATCGAGGCGCGGCTGGCCCGCTGGATCGTGATGACGCAGGACCGTCTCGGTCGGGACGAACTGCCGCTCACCCACGAGTTCCTCTCGCTGATGCTCGGCGTGCGCCGCCCCGGCGTGACCACGGCGACGCACATGCTGGAGGGCGGCGGCATGATCCAGGCCCGGCGCGGCCGGATCACGGTGCTCGACAGGGACAAGCTGCTGGAGGTGGCCGGCGACGCCTACGGGTTGGCCGAGGCCGAATACGAGCGGCTTCTCGGGGAGGCGTGAGTTGGCGCGGCCCGGGCGGCGGACGCCCGAAGTCGCGTGGGCGACAGGCGATGAGCCGGGCTCATCGCCTGTCGGGATCAGAAGGCGTTCTTGTAGGCGCGGGGCGAAATCACGGTCTGGACCATGATCTTGAGATCGAGCCAGATCGACCAGTTGTCGATGTAATGAAGGTCGGCCTGGACGCGCTTTTCCATGTCGGCATCGGTCAGGGTCTCGCCGCGGAAGCCGTTGACCTGGGCCCAGCCGGTGATGCCGGGCTTCACGTTGTGGCGGCGGGCATAGAGGGCGATGCGGCGTTCGAAGCTGCGGTCGTGGGCGAGCGCATGCGGACGCGGGCCGACGAGGGACATCTCGCCGGTGATCACGTTGAGCAGTTGCGGCAACTCGTCGATGTTCGTCCGGCGCAGCACGGCGCCGACGCGGGTGATGCGGCTGTCGACGCGGCTCGCCTGGCGGAACACGGCGTTCTTCTCGGTCTTCATGCTGCGGAACTTGAAGACGCCGAAGGCCTGCTGGTTGAAGCCGTAGCGGCGCTGCCGGAAGAAGACCGGGCCGGGGCTGTCCATCTTGATCAGCACGGCCACCGCGGCGAAGAGCGGCGCGAGCAGGACGAGGGCGACGAGCGCCAGCGTCACGTCGAGGCAGCGCTTGATCAGCACTTCGGCCAGCGTCAGCGGGCGGCGGCCGATGTTGAGGCCGTTGAGGCGGCCCACGCGGGCGACCTGTAGGTCGGGGAAGCGGTCGAGCATGGCGCCGGGGCGCAGGTGCAGGGCGGCCGGCACGCGCAGGAAGGCGTCGATGCAGCGCTCGACATCGGCCGTCTCGGCCCACGGCACCAGCACGAAGATGTCGTCGGGCCGCAGGAAGCGCACCACGGAGACGGCGAGATCGAGATCCTCGGCGAGCAGCGCCTGCCGGCTGCCGGCATCCGCCTCCCGCTCCGAACGGCGCAGGTAGCTCGTACCGATGACGCGCAGGCCGAGCGCGTCGGCGTCGTTGTTCTCGTAGAAGCGGGTGATGTCCTCCTCGTAGCCGACGAGGTGGATGCGGCTCACCGAGGCCGAGGTCGGGGTGACGGCGTTGCGGACGAGCCAGACCATGGTGCCGCGCACCGCGAGCACGGTCGGCAGGCCGGCGAGGAAGAACACCAGCGCCACCACGCGGGAGAAGTCGTTGGTGGTCTTGGTGGCGAAGCCGATCAGCAGGGCGACGGCCCAGGCCATCAGCCACAGCGTCGCCGTGCGCTTCAGGTGCTTCCTCTGCGCGAGGTAGTTCTCGATGCTGTATTCCTCGCGCACGAGGTTGGTCAGAAGCACCGTCGCGCCGATCAGGCCGGACAGCTGCAGGCTCAGACTCGACCGAAGCGGCAGGAACTCGCCGGTGAAGCCGTAGAAATACGCGACCTCGATGCCGAGGCCGACGAGGGTGATCGCCAGGAGGTCCGCCAGCGCCAGGGAGGCCGAGATCGAGAAGCGGAACGCCGCCCGTCCGCGACGTGGCAGGAGAGCGGTCCAGACGGCGCGGCGGCGCTCGCCGGCCTTGGGCAGGAGACGGAAGGGTCCGGTGACGCGGTCCTGATACATGTCGCTCGCGCTGTTTCGCGGTGAACCCGGAAAGTGTCCCGGAACGAGACATCGAAGCCTCGTCCGAAGGGATTTGACCGGTTCAGAGCAATCTCCGAGCCCTTACGGGGCCGATCGTTTCGAGCGAGGCGCTTATCCGCGGCCGGGCCCCGTTACGCACGCAACACGACGCCGTCCGCCGTATTCGAGGCGGCGTGACGCGCGATCCCGGCCGGCAATTTCCGGTCGAAAGATTGTATTCATGGTTAACCTAGGATGGTGCTGCACGGCGAGAGCCGACTGCGCATGCACACAGCCGAAAAATACGTAGATTTGTACCCGCGCGGTCGGGATTGGGTGATATTCGCGCAATCGTATCGAGGGATGTCGGCGCATCCGCTCTGCTCTTGACGGCCGGACCGGGGAGAGCGACGTCCCCGAAACCCGATGGCGAGAGAGACGGACCCGACCATGCCGCTTCAGGTCAAGGCCGGCGGCGGTCCGGCCCAGTTCCCACCCGCTGCTGCGCCGACCTATGCGATCCTGTTCGGCCTCTCGCTCTCGCACCTTCTCAACGACACCATCCAATCGCTCCTGCCGGCGATCTACCCGCTGCTGAAGGTGAGCTTCGCCCTCGATTTCGGGCAGATCGGCCTGATCCAGATGGTGTTCCAGGTCACGGCCTCGGTGCTGCAGCCCGTGGTGGGCCTCTATACCGACAGGCGGGCGCTGCCGTTTTCACTCGCCGCCGGCATGACCGTGTCGCTGGCGGGGCTGGTGCTGCTCTCGCTGGCGCCGGTCTACGGCGTGCTGCTCGCCGCGGCCGGGCTGGTGGGCCTCGGCTCCGCGATCTTCCACCCCGAGGCGAGCCGGGTCGCGCGGATGGCATCGGGCGGGCGCTACGGCCTCGCGCAATCCGTCTTCCAGGTCGGCGGCAACACCGGGACGGCGCTCGGGCCGCTGCTCGCCGCCTTCATCGTCGTCCCGAACGGCCAGGGCAGCGTCGCGTGGTTCTCGCTCGCCGCATTGGCGGGGATGGTGGTGCTGACGATCGTCGGGCGCTGGTACGCGGAGCGCCTGCGCGCGGCGCCGCGCACGCCCCGCAAGACGCCGTCGGTCTCCGGCGGAGGTCTGAGCCGCACCCGGATCGTCGCAACGATCGCGATCCTGCTGGCGCTGATCTTCTCCAAATACTTCTACATGGCGAGCTTCTCGTCCTACTACACGTTCTATTTGATCCACCGCTTCGGGGTCGGAATCGCGCAGTCGCAGGTCTACCTGTTCGTCTTCCTCGGCTCGGTGGCGGCCGGTACCATCCTCGGCGGGCCGATCGGCGACCGTTTCGGGCGCAAGCCGGTGATCTGGGGCTCGATCCTCGGCGTGCTGCCCTTCACCCTGGCGCTGCCTTACGCCAACCTGTTCTGGACGGTGGCGTTGACGGTCCCGATCGGACTGATCCTCGCCTCGGCGATGCCGGCGATCCTGGTCTACGCGCAGGAATTGCTGCCCGGCCGGATCGGGCTCGTCGGCGGACTATTCTTCGGCTTCGCCTTCGGCATGGGCGGCATCGGGGCGGCGGTTCTCGGCGAACTCGCCGACCATACCAGCATCGAGCATGTCTACGCGCTCTGCGCCTACCTGCCCCTGATCGGCCTGTTCGCGGCCTTCCTGCCGCGGAACCGGGCGGGCTAAGCCCACCCGGCACGGCACCCCCTACTCGGCGGCGTCGGACTTGGCCGCGCTGCGCGAGGCCGAGCCCGTGATCGCCTCGAACCCCTCGAATTGCGGGTGGCCGAGATAGAGCGGCTTGGTGCTCGGCACGCGGCCATGCGCCTTGCGAAACTGCTCGGACCGCGTCCAGGCCTCGAAGTCGGCCTTGGAGCGCCAGACCGTGTGCGAGGCGTAGAGGACGTGATCCTCCGCCTCCGGCCCGCGCAACAGGTGGAATTCGACGAAACCGTCCATCTCGCCGAGATGACTGTCGCGGCCGAGCCAGACCTGTTCGAAGTCCTCCCTGGCTTCCTTGACGACCTTGAAGCGATTCATGGCGATGAACATGCGTTTTCCCTAGGTTCAGTCTGTTTGATCCGCTGCCACGCGTGCCTGCGTAGTCATACCACGTGGCGGAAGCACTCTCGAAAACTCGCGCGAACTCTGCGGCCGAGTAAAAATCAAGGGGCAACTACCGAGAGGTACGTGCCGCTGCACATTATTCGAGGGTTGCAATTAACCTATGAGTTATGGTGAAGCTAGGGGCGCGACAATCGATCGCGTCGGGCGCCTCTTCCGAATCGCCTGACGCTGGTTTCCGCGCCGAGCCGAACAAGGGTTGGGAGGTTTCGGCAACGGACATCTCCGATTCGCGGCATAGACGGAAACGGTCGTCGAAGCACGACCGTGGAACAGCGCCGATGGCGCGATCACGTGCCTGCCCGGTGGTCCTCGGGATGGTGCGTGACGGAGTGGCAGGACCGGTGCACGATGATGCCTAAACAAACTACCGACGTCGACCGGCTCGTCGGCCTGCGGATCACGGCGTTGCGAAAGGCGCGCGGCCTGAGCCAGACCGCCCTCGGCACCGCCGTCGGCGTGACCTTCCAGCAGGTCCAGAAATACGAGAAGGGCCAGAACCGCGTGGGCGCCGGCCGGCTCAGCGAGATCGCCCGCCTCCTCGAAGTTCCGGTCGCCGCCTTCTTCGCGGGTGACGAGGCCAGGGACAGCGCCGAGGGCAAGTCGCCCGACGTGTTCGGCTTCCTCTCGGCCCAGGGCGCGATCGAAGTGCTGCGCGCCTACGCCTCGATCGAGGACGACGACCTGCGCCGCGACCTTCTCGCCATCGTGCGCACCGCCGCGCGCATGGACAGGAAGACGGCCGGATCGCCCGTCCCCGCCGAGGCTTGAGCCGCCGATTCGGACGGGACGTTCAGAGCGTCTCGCCCGCGATCAGGTGGAAGAAGCTTCCGCTGACGCGCCCGCGTCGGTGGCCGGCGAGGCCGATGGCGACACCTTCCGCATCGGTGACGCGCGCGAGCGCGTTCTCGGCGACGGGCGGCTGCGTCAGCTCCGCTGCGTAGTGGAACTCGTGGCCGACGAGCCGTGCACCCGCGCGGCCAAGCATGCCGTTGCCGAGCAGCGTCGCGATGCGATAGCCGAGATGGAGCTTGCGCGCTTTGTACGAGGTCGCCACCGGCAGCAGGCCGGCCATGGCGTGCACCGTGCCGTCCGCATCCTCCAGGCTCTCGCCGAGCACCATGTAGCCGCCGCACTCGCCGTGGACGGGCTTTTGCTCGCCGAATGTGCGGAGGCCGTCGAGGAAGCGCGTAGCCGCGGCGATCCGGCCGGCATGGAGTTCGGGATAGCCGCCGGGTAGCCAGCAGGCATCGCAATCCGGCATCGGCGCTTCGTCGGCCAGTGGCGAGAACGGCACGATCTCGGCCCCCGCTGCCCGCCAGCCCGCGATCAGGTGCGGGTAAAGGAACGAGAACGCGGCATCGCGCGCCACGGCGACCCGCTGTCCGGGCGGCGAGGGCAGGGCACCCGCCGCCTCGGGAACGCTCCCGCCCGCCGCTGCCACGATCGCGTCGAGATCGAGCGAAGTCTCCCCGAGATCGGCCAGACGTTCGAGGCGGGCCAGCAGGTCGGCAGTCTCGCCGGCCTGGACGAGGCCGAGATGGCGCTCCGGCAGCACCAAGCCGGCATCGCGCATCAGCGCGCCGAGCACGGGAATGCCGATGCGCGTCAGCCCGGCCTCGACCAGCCGCCGGTGGCGCGGGCTCGCGACCTTGTTGAGCACCACGCCGGCGATGCGGATGCGCGGATCGTACATCGCACAGCCGAGCGCCACCGCCGCCGCCGATTGCGCCGCGCCGGAGACGTCGAGTACCAGCAGCACCGGCCAGCCGAACCGCGCCGCGATGTCGGCATTCGCGCCGGTCCGGCCTTCGCCCGCGACGATGCCGTCATGCAAGCCCATGGAGCCCTCGGCGACGACGAGATCGGCATCGCGGCCGGCGAGCGCGGCCGCCGTGGCGAGCAGGCCGTCCGACATGGCGAAGCTGTCGAGGTTGATGCTCGGAAAACCCGTCGCGGCCTCGTGGAAGGCCGGATCGATGTAATCGGGACCGCATTTCGCCCCACGCACCGCGACGCCGCGCCGGCGCAGGGCCGTCAACAGTGCCAGGGTCACCGTGGTCTTGCCCGAGCTCGACCGGGGTGCGGCGATGACGAGACCGCGTGCGCTCATGCCTCGTCTCCCTTGGCGCCGTCACCGAAGCCCGGCCGGAAGCGTCGATCGTAGCCGGTGGAGTACAGCGCGGATTCCGCGAAGTTTTCGGGATCGAGCGCCGGGCCGACGAGGATCAGCGCCGTGCGCTCCAGCCTGGCCGCCGCGACAGCTGCGGCGACCGTCGCCAGCGTGCCCGTCAGCACCTGCTCGTCGGGCCAGGTCGCGCGGAACACCACGGCGGCGGGGCAGTCCGCCCCGTAGAACGGGATCAGCTCGGGCACCAGGGTGTCGATCACGTGGATGGAGAGATGCAGCGCCAGCGTCGCACCGGTGGCGGCGAAGGCGGCGAGCGTCTCGCGCTCCGGCATCGCGCTCGCCCGGCCCGAGGTCCGCGTCAGCACGACGGATTGCGTCAGCCCCGGCACCGTCAGCTCCCGCCGCAGCAGCGCCGCCGCTGCCGCGAACGAGGGCACGCCCGGCGTCACCGTGTAGGGGATGCCGAGCTGGTCGAGCCGGCGGGTCTGCTCGGCCAGTGCGCTCCAGACCGAGAGGTCGCCGGAATGCAGCCGCACCACGTCCTGTCCGCGCTCATGTGCCGCGACGATTTCCTGCACGATGGCATCGAGATCGAGCGGCGCCGTATCGACGATCCGCGCGCCTGCCGGGCACCATGACAGGATTTCCGGCGCCACCAGCGAGCCGGCATACAGGCAGACGGGGCAGGCCGCGATCAGATCGCGCCCGCGAACGGTGACGAGATCGGCCGCGCCCGGGCCGGCTCCGACGAAATGGACGGTCATGCTTTTTTGGCCATGGGCAGACGGCAGGTGAGCGTGAGCGCCCCGCAAACGGCACCCCCAACGCCCCTTATGCTGATGTGCCAGCGAAGCGGGCCTCGAAGCACCCCGCGACCTCTCCCGAGGCGTGAGCCGGGGATCAGCGGTCAGGAGTGCTTCGAGGCTGCTGCGCAGCACCTCAGTATGAGGACGTCGGGAGTGCCGGTTGCGGCAGTGCCGAAGGGCTCTATTCGGAATCGAACACCAGCGCGAGGGCGCAGGTTGCGCCGACACTGGCGATCCTCGGCAGGATCAGCATCGCGCGTTCGCCCGCACCGACGAGCGCGGCGGCTTCCGCAAGCGAGCCGACGCCGCGCTCCGCCTCGATCCGGACCGAACGGGTCGGTACTCGGTCATCGACTGAGCGCAGAGCCTCCGGCGGCAAGCCGATCGTCTCGCAGCCCAGAACCACTGCCGCCGCGCGAAAGGCAATCTCGTCGGCCCGGTCGTCGGCAGTGGCGAGTGCGTTCAGCCGGCCCGCCGGCACGCCCGCCGTTGCGAGCCCGCTCCGCACAAGCGCGACGATCTCCTCCGACGTCGTCGCGTGCCGAAACCCGACCCCGGCAACCACGTCGCGCCGGGGCGTCACGGCTTTGTCCAGACCCACTGCGTCACCGGCATCGCCTGCCGCCAGCCGGTGAGGCCGCCGACGGGGGCGGCCTTCGCCACGGAGAGCCGGCGCAGGCTGCCGCCCATCTCCGAAAACATCGCGAGCAACGCCGCCTCGCCTTCGAGCGTCACCGCGTTGGCGACGAGCCGGCCGCTGGAGCGCAACGCATCGCGGCAGGCGGCGAGCACGCCGGACCGGGAGATGCCACCGCCGATGAAGACGGCATCGGGGGGCGCCAATCCGGCGAGCGCCGCCGGGGCAGGGCCCTCGACGATGCTTACGCGCTCCGGCACGCCGAGGTTTTCGCAGTTCCGTCCGATCCGCTCCGCCCGGTCGCTCCGCGCTTCGATCGCGAGCGCACGGTTGGCGGGATGGCGCAGGCACCATTCGATGGCGATCGAGCCGGCCCCGGCCCCGACATCCCAAAGCAACGCCCCGGCGAAGGGCGCCAAAGCCGAGAGCGTCACTGCCCGGATCTCGGCCTTGGTGAGCTGCCCGTCATTCTCGAACCATCCATCGTCGAGGCCGGTCGCCAACGGCAGCACCCGGGCGCCGGGCTCGGCCACAACCTCGATCGCCAGCGTGTTCAGCGGCTCGATTTTTCGGTCGGACGCGAACGCGACGGCTTCACTCACAAAAATACGCTCGTGCGGGCCGCCCATCGCTTCGAGTACGGTGAGCCGCGACCGCGCAAACCCGCGCTCGACCAGAAGCGCGGCGACGGCTGCCGGCGTCGTGCCGTCCCAGGACAGCACCAGCAGGCGCGCGCCGGGCTGGAGGGCCGGAACGATGCGGGTGAGCGCCCGGCCGTGCAGCGTCAGGCAGGCGGTCTCGGCGATTGGCCAGCCGAGGCGCGCGGCAGCGAGGCTGAAGGCGGAGGGCTGGGGGTAGGCCCGGATCTCGGCCGGCGGCACGAGCCGGGCGATCTCGGCGCCGATGCCGTAATGGAACGGGTCGCCGGTGGCCAAGAGGCAGGTCGGCCGGCCGCGCCGCGCCAGGATTGTTTCGTAGGCGTCCGAGATCGGGCTCGGCCAGAGATGCGCCTCGGCGCTAAGCGGCGCAGCCAGCGCCAGATGCCGCCGCCCGCCCCAGACCACCTCCGCCGCATCGAGCGCCGCGGACGCGGCCGGCGACAGCCCGGCACGCCCGTCCTCGCCGATGCCGACGATGGTGAGCCAGGGCGACGCAGCCTGCTGGTGGAGGGTCATAATCGGGGCGCTTCGGGGAGCCGGAATTGTCGAGCGTTCCCGGTACCCGCGCCGTTCCCGATTGGCGAGTCGGAGCCGATCCTCAGGCGGCCAGGGGTTTGGCCGCGAGCGGCTCGGCCAAGGCCGGTACCGCCGGCACAGGAACCCCGAGATACGCCCGCCGTGCCGGCTTCAGCACGAACCAGGCGAGGGCCGCGGTGACGAGGTCGAGCCCGATGGCGATGCAGAATACCGGCACCCAGCTCCCGGCCGCGTCGTGGATCATCGCCGCGAAGGGGCCGCCGAGCAGCGAGCCCACGCCCTGCGCCATGTAGAGGAAGCCGTAATTCGTGGTCGCGTGCTTGGTCCCGAACGTGTCGGTGAGCGTGCTCGGGAACAACGAAAAAATCTCGCCCCAGGCGAAGAACACCACGCCCGAGAGCAAGGCGAAGGCGTAGGCGTTTTCGCGAAAGGCGAGCAGCAGCGCGATGGCGCAGGCCTCCAGCGCGAAGGCGAACGCCATCGTGTTCTCGCGGCCGACATTGTCGGAGACCCAGCCGAAGAACGGCCGGGTCAGGCCGTTGGTGACCCGGTCGAAGGTGAGCGCGAAGGGCAGCGCCGCGAAGCCGAACACGAGGGCGTCGGCGACGCCGAACTCCTTCGAGAAGGCCGCGAACTGCGCCACCACCATCAGGCCGCCGGTCGACATCATCGCCATCATCGCGAACATCAGCCAGAACAAAGGCGTCTTGAGCATCGTCTTCGGGGGCACGTCGCGGGCGGCGCTGGCGACCTTGTCGGCCGGGATCTCGGGGGTCTCGCCGAGCTGCGGCGGGCGCAGGCCGAGCGCCGCGATGAAGCCGACCACGCCGAGGATCGCGCCGAACACCAGCAGCGCGTGGCGATAGCCGGACGCCGCGATCATGTCGGAGATCGGGAAGGTGGTGGCGATCGCGCCCATGCCATAGCCGGCGGCGACCACGCCCGCGGCAAAGCCCCGGCGCTCGGGAAACCAGCGCACCATCAGCCCGATGATGCCGACATAGACGATGCCGGTGCCGAGCCCGCAGAGCACGCCGTAGGTGGCGTAGAGCCCATAGAGCGAATCGATCTGCGAGGCCGCCGCCCAGCCGGCGCCGCTCAACGCCGCGCCCAGCGCGATCATGCCCTTGGCACTGAACCGCTCGATCAGCCAGCCCTGGGCCGGCGAGAAGAAGGTCTGCAGCACGATCAGCAGCGTGAACGTCACCTGCACCGCCGGCAGGCCAGAACCCGTCGTCGCCTGGAACGGCTTTACGAAGAGCGTCCAGACATATTGGGGGCTGGAGATCGTCATCATGACGATCAGCCCGAGCCCGAGCTGGATCCATCGCGTGCCGGCTGAGGGTGTATTCATCATTCACTCCCGTTTGGGAGGGTCGAGCAAGGCATGTGCCAGGGTCGGGTTTTCGCGCGGCCTTCCTATACAGACCGATTAGGCTGCTGCCTGACGTCACGCAGGCCAGCCGTCTCGGGCGCGGCGGCGCGCAGTTCCGTCAAGAGGCCGAACCATTCGAGCGAATTCGCCGCAGGGAACACTCACTCCTTCGCCTTGTTGGCTCCAAACAATAATAATGGAGGAATATCGTGAAGGCACCGATCAAGCCGGGAAGTGAAGCGAGCAAGAAACAAGAGGGTGGCTCTCTTGGAAATATTGACGAGTTGACCGGCCATCCCGGAAAAGGGACGGGTGGGCCTTCGCTCAGGCCGGAAGAAAGCGGCACAGATGCCCATCTCAAGCCGAACACAGCCAGTGATGCCGAACCTGCGACCGTTCAGGATCATGCGTCGGGCGAAGAGAAAAGCCTCTATGAACGGCTCGCCGAAAAGGACGCTACTCCCGTTGGTCGAGGTGGCGGAACCTAAGACGAATCGGCGCAAGAGCTGCGCAATCGAACAGCACCTCGGTCAGCGGGGCAAAGATCGCGTCGTGGGCCGTCTGGCTTGCGGCCCGGCGCTGGCCGGCTTCGCCGTTCCAGTACTCGAGCTGATCGCGGTTCGCGTCCGACACGCAAAGCCTCCCACTGTGCCTACAGCCCGGCCGCGCCGCCATCCGAACGCGGATCGTGGGTCGCCTCGATCCGGCCTTTGCGGGGGTGGCGCACCAGCATGCCGGCGTGGCCCAGGGCGTCGATATAGGCGCCGCCGAGTTCCTCGATGTCGTGGCCCATGCCCCGCAACGCCGCGATGCAGGCGGGGTCGAAGCGGTCCTCGACCTTCACGCTGAGCGATTCCGCGCCCCAGGTGCGTCCGTAGAGCAGGCGCGGGGCATCGACGGCGTCGGCGATCGACATCCCGTAGTCGGCGTATCGTGAAAAGATCTGGGCCTGGAATTGCGGCTGCCCGTCGCCGCCCATGCTGCCGTAGGACATCACCCGGCCGTCGTCGAAGGCGGCGAGCGCCGGGATCAGGGTGTGGAACGGCCGGCGGCCCGGCTCCAGTGGATTCAGGGCCTTCGGATCGAGGGAGAAGGACAGGCCGCGGTTCTGCCAGCAGATGCCGGTCGCCGGCAGCACGGTGCCCGAGCCGTATTCCCAGTAGACCGACTGGATGAACGATACGGCCATGCCGTCGCCGTCGATCGCCCCCATCCAGACCGTGTCGCCGTCGCCGTTCTTCCTGGAGGGAAATGGGCCGGCACGGTCCAGGGTGATCGCGGCCGCCTCGCGAGCCAGACGCTCCGGGGTCAGGAAGCTCGCCGGGTCCACGTCGAGCTGGTTGAAATCGGTGACGACCCCGTCGCGGATGGTGAAGGCGCGCTTCGTCGCCTCGATCAGCGCATGGTAATAGGCCGTGCTCTCCGGCCGCTTCACCGCGAGCCTGTCGAGGATGCCGAGGATCACCAGCGCGGCGAGCCCCTGGGTCGGCGGCGGGAAATTGTAGAGCGTGGCCCCGCGCCGCCGCAGCGTCAGCGCCTGCCGCTCCTTGGCCGCGTAGGCCTTGAGATCGGCCCGCGTCACCGGTGCGTCGAGCCGCTCCAGGTCGGCGGCGATCTCGCGGCCGATGTCGCCGCGATAGAAGTCGTCGAGGCCGGCATGGGCGAGCTGTTCGAGCGTGGCGGCGAGCTTCGGCTGGCGCCGTATGTCGCCGGCTCTGAACGGCTGGCCACGATCGAGATAGGTCGCGGAAAAATTCGGGGCGTCGTGGAGCGTGTCGAGCTCCTTCGGCACGTAGCGTTCTTCCGAAGGCGAGACCTTGCAGCCCTGCTTCGCATGGCGGATCGCGTCGGAGAGAAGGCTGTCGAGCGGCATCCGGCCGCCCAGCGCCCGGGAAAGTTCGAGGGCGAGTGTCCAGCCGCCGACCGTGCCGGCCACCGTGATCGCGGCGTCGGGACCGCGCGCGGGCAGCACATCGTAGCCCCGCTCGCGATAGCGCGGGATCGTGGCGAGGCTGCCCGCCGGGCCGCAGGCCTCAATGCCGCGCACCCGGCCGCCGCGCTCGCGCACCAGCCAGAAGCCGTCGCCGCCGATGCCGTTCATGTGCGGATAGACCACGGCGATGGTCGCGGCCATCGCGACCATCGCCTCGATGGCGTTGCCGCCCTGCGCCAGCACGATCTGCCCGGCCTCCGCCGCGAGGTGATGGGGCGCCGCGACGGCGGCTGACGAGAACACGGGCGTTTCGGGCATGGGCGGCTTCGGGCTCGACGGGTCGGACATGACCCCGGGAGGCAGGATCAGGACCACGCGCGCCGGGCCGGGGCAAGCCGGGCGATGACGAGGCGCCGCAAGCCGCTTACGTTTCGACACCACGGGGAGGCGCGACGGGAACGATCGGAATGGCCGCAGACACAGCGTTCTGGGTTCAGGGCTTCGAGCATGTCGCAGGCCGGCTCGTGCCGACGACGCGCCGCACCGCGCAGGGCGCGAGCAACGCCCTGCAGCAGGCCGAGGCGCTCGCCCGCCGGCTGCCCGGCGCGGCCGCATTCGCGGTCGACACGCGCAGCAGCGGGGACGCGATCACCACCATCCTCGGCGCCTTCGGAGACGTGCCGGACGACGTGATCGACGGGCTCGCCGGCGGGTAGCCGCGCTGCCGTTGCTGCGGCTTGCAGAAAATCTTCGCGAAAGCCCACGGCGATTCACCTGTGTTGCGAAAAGGAAACTGCGTCGCCGTCACGGTGGTGGGATAGTGTATTGGCGAATCGGCGGAACTTCCAAAAATGAAACAGAGCGAGCGGGCGCTTCTTCAGGAGCGTGTGAGAACACTTGTCTTGACCCATGCTCTCGAAGCAACGCTAAGTCGTCTCATGACGCTTAGCGGTTGCGACGCCGGCGAGGAACTCACGCGGCTCGAACACCGCATCACCGCCGCAGGGCGCATGCTGGGGACGATGCCGGGCGAGATGGCGCTGACCACGATGGTTGCGGTCGAAGACGCGATCGGCACGATCCGCAGCGCGTTCGACCGGGCCTACGATCGCCTCGACGCCGAAGCCGTCTCGACGGCGGCCCCGATCGCCGCCTGACCCGAGCCGTCGGCCGGTTTCGGCGGATCCCCTGTCGGAACGGCCTCGCGTCCGAAGGGGGCGCCGGCATTGGATCTGCCGGACGGCGCTCCGGCACGTTATTATGTATTCTATCTGGCTTTGGCAGTTGCCAAAAGTCGAACGACTCTGTCCTCTGCGCGGCAGGCTCGAACCGCTTAGCTTCAACCCTTCGCGCGGACAGCCGACGACGCCAATGGCCCGCAAGCGGCCAGCGCTCTGGAGGACGACGTTCATGACGACCCACATTGCGGAGGGGATCGGCTCGCCTGCCGCCGCCCCGACTTGGCTTTCCCGCGAAAACATCGTCGCCAAACCCGGCTTCAACCGCTGGCTGGTGCCGCCGGCCGCCCTCGCGATCCATCTCTGCATCGGCATGTCCTACGGCCTGTCCGTGTTCTGGCTGCCGCTGTCGCGCTCCCTCAGCATCGGGCAGCCTGCCACGAAGGCCTGCCCGGACATGAGCGTCTTCACCGCGCTGTTCACGACCACCTGCGACTGGCGGATCAGCGACCTCGTCATCGTGTTCTCGATCGGCATCGTGATGCTCGGCATCTCGGCCGCTTTGTTCGGCGGCTGGCTCGAACGGGCCGGCCCGCGCAAGGCCGGCATCGCGGCGGCCCTGTGCTGGGGTGGCGGCTTCCTGATCGGCGCCTTCGGCGTCTACATCCACCAGCTCTGGCTGATCTGGCTCGGCATGGGCCTGATCGGCGGCATCGGGCTCGGCCTCGGCTATATCTCGCC
The DNA here is from genome assembly GCF_008040035.1 of Methylobacterium sp. WL9. Taxonomy (NCBI): domain Bacteria; kingdom Pseudomonadati; phylum Pseudomonadota; class Alphaproteobacteria; order Hyphomicrobiales; family Methylobacteriaceae; genus Methylobacterium; species Methylobacterium sp. WL9. The sequence continues at coordinate 11,026 of NZ_VRVE01000057.1, read as the reverse complement.
GGTCTCGACATTGATCAAATGGTTCCCCGACCGGCGCGGTATGGCGACCGGCATGGCGATCATGGGCTTCGGCGGCGGCGCGATGATCGGCTCGCCGCTGGCAGACCTCCTCATCAACACCTTCAAGTCGCCCACCGGCGTCGGCGTCTGGGAGACCCTGGCCGTGATGGGCCTCGGCTACCTCGTGTTCATGCTCGGGGGCGCCTTCGGCTACCGCGTCCCGCCGGCCGGCTGGACACCCGAGGGCTGGACGGCGCCGGCCGCCAAGGGCGGCATGATCGCCTCCGGCCACGTCCACCTGAACGACGCGCACAAGACCGTGCAGTTCTGGCTGCTCTGGCTGGTGCTCTGCCTCAACGTGTCCGCCGGTATCGGCGTGCTCGCGCTGGCCTCGCCCATGCTGCAGGAGATCTTCGGGGGCGGCCTCATCGACCAGCCGGGCGTCGGGCTCGGGCAGCTCGATGCGGCCGGCAAGACCCAGGTGGCGGCGATCGCGGCGGGCTTCGTCGGCCTGCTGTCGCTGTTCAACATCCTCGGCCGGTTCTTCTGGGCCTCGATGTCGGACAAGATCGGCCGCAAGGTCACCTACGCGATCTTCTTCGGCCTCGGCGTGCTGCTCTATGCCGGCGCGCCCTGGGCGGCGGGGCTCGGCTCGACGGTGCTGTTCGTCGTGTTCTTCTGCGCGATTCTGTCGATGTATGGCGGCGGCTTCGCCACGATTCCTGCCTATCTCGCGGACGTGTTCGGCACGCAGTTCGTCGGCGCGATCCACGGGCGGCTGCTCACGGCCTGGTCGACGGCCGGCATCGTCGGCCCGGTGGTCGTCACCGCGATCCGCCAGCAGCAGGTCGACGCCGGACTGCAAGGGCTCGAGCTCTACAGCCGCACCATGTACGTGCTCGCCGCCTTCCTCGCGGTCGGCTTCGTCTGCAACCTCCTGGTCCGGCCGGTCGCGCGCCACTGGTTCATGAGCGATGCCGACGTGGCTGCGCTCCAGACCAAGGGCGGGGCCGTACCGGCGCGGGCGCCGGGTTCGGCCGGCATCGGCGGCGGCGGCATCACCATCACTGCGGTCGCTGCCTGGGCCGTCGTCGGCATCCCGATCGCGTGGGGCATCTACAAGACGCTCTCCAAGGCGGCGATCCTGCTGCATTGATCGATCGGGATGGAGCGCGGACGCCTTTGGCCGCCCTCCATCTTGATTGGCGGATTGAATTGCGCCGCCGCTGACGTCATATCGCCCCCGATTTGCTCGGAGCCGTGATGGGCCGCTACGCGATCCCTCACGGCTCCGAGCCATTGTTTGTCGCGCACGCTTTCGCCGAACCGGTTTCCCCTTCGGCGGCCTGCGCTCTATCGGGAGACGAGCCTTGAGCGAGACGGACACCGTCAACGCGAACGTGGAGCGGCACGAGTTCGGTGCCGAGGTCGGGCGGCTGCTCGACCTCGTCGTCCATGCGCTCTACTCGGACCGCGAGATCTTTTTACGCGAGCTGGCCGCGAACTCGGCCGACGCCACCGATCGCCGTCGCTTCGAGGCGCTGACCAACGAAGCGGTGGCGCTGCCGGCGGACGCCAAGATCCTGATCAGGCCCGACAAGGCGGCGAAGACCCTGACGATCTCCGATACCGGGATCGGCATGAGCAAGGACGATCTGGCGCGTAACCTCGGCACCATCGCCCGCTCCGGCACCCGCGCCTTCTCGCAGTCGCTCGGCGACGCCAAACCTGCCGAGGGCAGCGAGGACCAGCGCCCGAGCCTGATCGGCCAGTTCGGCGTCGGCTTCTACTCGGCCTTCATGGTCGCCGACCGCGTGACCGTCACTTCGCGTCAGGCCGGCACCGATGAGGCCTGGACCTGGGATTCGGACGGCAAGGGCAGCTACACGATCGAGCGGGCCGAGCGCGAGCAGGCCGGTACCAGCATCGTGCTGCATCTCAAGGACGATGCCGACGAGTATCTCGAAAGCTACCGGCTCGACCATGTCGTGAAGAAGTGGGCCGACAACATCGCCGTGCCGATCGTCATCGTCGATGACGAGGGCAAGGAGGAAGCCGCGAACAAGGGCACCGCCCTGTGGCGCAAGTCCAAGTCCGAGATTACGGAAGAGCAGTACAAGGAGTTCTACCGCACGGTCAGCCACAACTTCGATGAGCCCTGGGCGACGCTGCATTGGCGGGCCGAGGGCGCGCTGGAGTTCTCGGGGTTGCTGTTCCTGCCAAGCATGAAGCCGTTCATGCCGGTGGAGGACGACCGTCGCTCCAAGGTCCGGCTGCACGTGCGCCGCATGTTCATCACCGACGAGGCCGAGCTGCTACCGAACTGGCTGCGTTTCGTCTCGGGTGTGGTCGACACCGACGACCTGCCGCTCAACGTCTCACGAGAGATGCTGCAGTCGACGCCGGCACTGCAGAAGATCCGCCGCGCCGTGACCACCCGCGTCGTCAACGAGCTGACCAATCGCTCGAAGAACGCCGAGAAGGCCGACGACTACATCACGTTCTACGAGAATTTCGGGCCCGTGCTGAAGGAAGGTATCTACGAGGATTTCGAGCGCCGCTCGGAGATCGCGCCGTTGCTGCGCTTCCGCTCGACCACGCAGGAGGGCTGGACCACGCTGGCCGACTACGTCTCGCGCATGAAGCCGGAACAGGAGGCGATCTACTACCTCGTCGCCGACGATGCCGAGGCCGCGAAAAAGTCGCCGCAGCTCGAAGGCTTTGGTGCCCGCGGCGTCGAGGTGCTGCTGCTGTCCGACCACGTCGACGCGTTCTGGCCCGAGCAGCTGGCCAAGTTCGAGGACAAGCCGCTGCGCTCGGTAACGCAGGCCTCGGCCGACCTCGCCAAGCTGAAGACTGAGGGCGACGCACCCGAGACGCCGCAGGCCGACAAGCTCGTCGCCGCCCTCAAGCTCGCTCTCGACAAGGACGTGTCGGACGTGCGCATCACGGACCGCCTCGTCGACAGCGCCGTGGTGCTGGCCTCCTCCGGGATGGGTCCCGACCTCCAGATGCAGCGCCTGATGCGCCGCGCCGGCCGCAGCTTCGGCGGCGGTTCACCGGTGCTGGAGATCAACCCGCGCCATCCGCTGATCCAGTCGCTCAGCGCCAAGGCCGAGGCCGACCAGGACATTTCGGAATCGGCCGGGACGCTGCTCGACCTCGCCCGGATCCAGGACGGAGACAGCCCACGCGATCCGGTCGCCTTCGCTCGCGCCGTGGCGGCGGCTTTGGCCGGAACGGCCTGATCCGGCTCGGCGGCGGCCTGAGGGCCGCCGCCGGTTCTCGACGATGTGGCCCGTTGACAGGCGGGAGCCATCCGGCGGACATCGCGCCATGGTTGCCACCTCATCGCCAGATACGGATTCTTCCGGCCGAGACGGTCCGATCGCGCTGGCCATCGCGGCCCTGGTGCTCGCGACCGTCGTGATCGGGTCGCTCGCCCCGTCGGCACCCCACAGGCCCACTTCTGCCCAGACCGTTCTCCCCGACAGCGATCCGTCCTGCGCCGAGTGGAGCGACGGCTGCCACGTCTGCCGGCGCCTCGAAGAGGGTCCGATCTGCTCGACGCCTGGCATCGCCTGCACGCCGGGGCCGCAGGAATGCCTCCACCGCACGACGGATCCGTGACCCGGCCGGTCCTCCGCTTCGCCCCGAGCCCGAACGGCCGCCTGCATCTCGGCCACGCCTATTCCGCCCTCCTCAATGCTGAAATCGCGGCGCGGACGGGCGGCCGTTGCCTGCTGCGCATCGAAGACATCGATCCGGGCCGCTCGCGCCCCGAACTGATCTCCGCGATCGAGGAGGATCTCGCTTGGCTCGGGCTGACCTATGAGCGGCCCGCTCGCCGGCAGTCCGAGCATCTCGGCTTCTACCGCGCGGTCCTGGACGAGCTGATCGCGCGCGGGCTGGCCTATCCGTGCTTCTGCTCGCGCGGGACGATCGCGGCGCGGGTGGCCGAGCTGGAAGGACAGGGCAGGGCGGTCCCGCGCGATCCAGACGGCGCGCCGCTCTATCCGGGGACCTGCAGGGCGCTTCCTGCGGCCAAGGCCGAAGCCCGCATCTCGGCCGGCACTCCGCATACGTGGCGGCTGGACATGACGCTGGCGCTTTCGTTGTTGCCCGAACCGTATCGCTTTTGCTGCTTCACGGTCGCCGACACGGGCGCGCATCCCCTCTCCCGCAGGGGGGGAGAGGGGATGCGCGCCCGTGTCGGAGAGATGGAGGAAACGGCTGCCGATCCCGCCCGCTGGGGCGATGCCGTCGTCGCGCGGCGCGACGTGCCGACGAGCTATCATCTCGCGGTCGTGCTCGACGACGACGCCCAGGGCATCACCCACGTGGTCCGCGGCGAGGATCTGAGGGCGGCGACCGATCTGCATGTCCTGCTGCAGCGGCTGCTCGGGCTATCGACGCCGGCCTATCACCACCACCGGCTGCTGCTGGCCGAGAACGGCGAGAAGCTGGCCAAGTCGCGCGGGTCGGAGTCCCTCGGCGATCTGCGCGCGCGGGGCGCGACGGCGGCAGAGATCCGACAGCGGCTCGGGTTCTGATGCCGTTCGGCCACCGGCGCAGGCGCCTCAGCGCATCGCATCCCGCTGCGCCATCGCGGTCGCGCTCTTCGACTTCTGCATCGTCGCCTCGATCTGGTCGCGCTGGCGCTTGAACTCGGCGAGCAGGCGGCCGTCGAGCTCGCGGCCGCGGGGGACGCGGATCTTCAGCGGGTCGACGAAGTGGCCGTTGATGATCACCTCGTAGTGCAGGTGCGGGCCGGTGGAGAGCCCGGTGGAGCCGACATAGCCGATCACCTGGCCCTGCTTCACCCGGGCGCCCTGCGTCACGCCTCGGGCGAAGCGGGACATGTGGTTGTAGGTGGTGACGTAGCCGTTGATGTGCTGGATTTCGACGCGCTGGCCGTAGCCCGAATCCCACTGCGCCTTGATAACCGTGCCGTTGCCCGCGGCAACGATCGGTGTGCCGATCGGGTTCGCCCAGTCGATGCCGGTGTGAAGCTTGGCGTAGCCGAGCACCGGGTGGCGGCGGTAACCGAAGCCGGAGCGCATGATGCCGTCGGCGATGGGCTTGCGGATCAGGAATTTCTTCAGCGAGCGGCCCTGGTCGTCGAGGAAGTCGACGGCGCCGTCGTCGGGTGACTGGAAGCGGTAGATCTTGCGGGTCTCGCCGCCGAGGTTGAGCGCGGCGTAGAGCAGTTCCGGTTTCTCGCCGGCGCTCGGGCCGGCATCCTCGTCGTAGCTGTAGAAGACGTCGAGGCCGTCGCCGGACGAGATCCGGCGCTGGAAGTCGACGTCGTAGCTGAACACCCGCACGATGTCGTCGACGGCCGAGCGCGGCAGCTCGTGCCGGGCGGCCGTCTCGTAGAGGCTCTGGTAGAGGCGCGGGCCGGAGCCGCTCTCTTCCTCGTCGTCATCGTCCTCGGAGGAATTGGCCTGAGGCTGCGGCTTGCCGCCCAGAGTCTCGTCCGTCGGGGGCGCAACCGAGACGAAGCTGCCCCGGTCGTTCATCGCGGCGATCGCCTCGACGCCCTTCTCTCCGTAGAGCACCACGCGGGTGACGCGGCGGGCGTCGCCGGGCTTCGGGCCGGGGGCGATCTGCACGCGGAACTGCTGGCCTTCGATCAGGGCCGCCGTCTTCGTCTTGCCGCCGAGCGCCGCGACGACCGCGCGGATGGCGTCGTCGGTGGTGAGCCCGGTGGCCTTGAGCACGGTCTCGAGTGTGTCTCCGCGCTTGAGCGCGAGGTCTCGCTCCTCGACGAGGGCCGACTCGCCACCCTTCAGCTCGACCTTGCCGAGGTTGGTGACGTTCTCGGGCACCACGAGCACCTCGATCGACTTGAACGGGCTCGCATCCTTGGCCTCAACCTCGGTGCCGAACTTGGCCGAACCCGGCTGCAGCGTGCGCGAGAGCATGATCTGCGGCGCGAGCGGAAGCGCCGTGCGCCGGCCGGCCTCCGCCGTCAGGCGGCGCTCTTCCTCGACCTGCGCCGTCACGTCGTCGTCGGTGAGCGCGGGCGCACTCGCATCCATCGGCAGGTCGGTCAGGTCGCGCTTGACCACGCTGACTTCGCCGCCGGGGCCGTCGCCGCCGGCCGCACTGGTGTCGGCGTAGCGCTCCTGCGAGTCGTCCGAGGTGATCTTCAGCGGGTCGAAGCGCGGGATGTCGGTGGCGAACACCCCCGTCTGCATCGACAGCGCGGTCGAGACGCGCACGAACGGCTTCACCTTGATGATCTCGCGGTCGCCGAGCCGGACCGTCACAGGCGTCCGAAAGCTCTGCTTGGCCGAAGCGATCATCAGGTTGCGTACGAGCCGGTCGCCCTTGCGCGCCACGTTGACGCCGTCCTCGCCGACCTCACGCTTCGACGACACGGTGACTCGCTCGGGGATCGCCGCGTGGGAGATGTCGCTGCGGAGCGAAACCTGGATCGCCCCTCCGATCAGGCAGGCGCCGGTGATGCCGGTCAGCGCGCTGGCGCAAAGCCAGCGCAGGTTCACGTCGCGGCGGTCGACCTGCGTCGCCTCGGCCCCGGCCATGTCGAGCGGCGGCTCGATGCCGCGCTCGAACAGGCGCGAGGGGCGCCCTGGCGACGATCCGCGCGCTTCACCGATCTTGAGCCGCTCGCGGGTCACCGGCGTACCATGGGCAAAGGTCTCGGACTCCGGGCCGGCCTGTCATGCGACGAAGCCCATCCCCTGCGGAGGCAGGGCCATCGGAACGGGCGCAAGGCGTCCCTCATCGTGTCGAAGCCCAGCGTGTCGAGATTGAGGCGTCGGGCGCCCGACATGACGATCCGCACCGGTTCCTCAGGGACCCTGCGGCGGCTGCCGGATCGTCCCTGTTCCTCAAACCATCTACCATGGATTGCGCGCAATGGGGGCGACCCGGTGCTGTCACACGCATGCGACACCGCATGTCTTCCACAATGCAGCGCCCTGCGCCGGCATTGACGACTTGTCGTTGTACAGCTTAGCTGGGTCCCGACGGTTCCCGAAAGGGATCAAAAGGGAACGCGGTGAGGGACTTGTCCCAATGCCGCGGCTGCCCCCGCAACTGTAAGCGGCGAGCCTTCCGCCACCGATGTCACTGGGTTCCTCGACCCGGGAAGACGGATGGAAGGCAGTGACCCGCGAGCCAGGAGACCTGCCGTCAGTCGTGGTCACACGCGAAACGCGTCGGGCGGGGTGCTCCGGCGGGTGTCGAAGCACGCGGCTGCGTTCCGTGTGGTGAGGCCTCGTTCGCGGTGACGTGCCACAGACGTCGCCCGAGGCTCGTTTTCCGTGTCCCATCGCTCTCCCACCGCGCTTCGGCGCGCTCTCCGGTCGTGCGTCGGCCTCTCGCTGCTCGCGGCTTCGCCGGCCCTGGCTCAGCAGACCGCCGCGCCTTTCACCCGCACCGCGCCGGATACGGCGACGAGCCTCGAAGAGATCTCGGTCAGCGCCACCGGCGTACCGACGCCGACCTCGCAGATCGGTTCGAGCGTGACCGTGCTCACGGCCGAGACCCTGCAGCAGCAACAGCGGCGCACCGTCCCGGACGCGCTTCAGCAGGTGCCGGGCCTCAATGTCGTGCAGACCGGCGGACCCGGGGGCCAGACCTCGGTGTTCATTCGCGGCGCGAACGCGAACCAGACCAAAGTCCTGATCGACGGCATCGACGCCACCGATCCGTCGACGCCCAACGGCGCCTTCGATTTCGGCCAGCTCCTGACCGACGATCTCTCGCGGATCGAGGTCTTGCGCGGACCGCAGAGCGGCCTCTACGGCGCGGACGCCATCGGCGGCGTGATCTCCTTCGTCACCACGCGCGGCGAGGGGCCGACCCGGATCACGACCCGCGTCGAGGGTGGCTCGTTCGGCACCTTCAATCAGTTCGGCCGCATCAGCGGCGCGGAGGACGGTTTCGACTATTCGGTGTCGATCCAGCACCTGCGTGCGGCGGAGACGCCGGTCACGCCCCGCGACCTCGCAGCGCCGGGCTTCAAGCGCTATCCGAACTACTACGACAACACGACCGTCTCGGCGAAGCTCGGATACCAGTTCACCGACGACTTCCGCATCAACTCCATCACGCGCTTCACCGACGCGACGCTTCGGTTCAACACCGACAACTACGAGTTCTTCCCGACCGTGCTCTTCGGCACGATCCGCAACGAGCAGACGTATCAGCAGCTCTTCACCCGCAACGAGGCCGAGTGGACGCCGTCCGCCGGTTTTCACAACATCTTCGCGATCAACTACTCGAACCAATTCCGGGACAACGAGACGCAGATCTACGATCCGCTCAACCCCCTCGCGACGACGAATACCGGCGAGCGCACGCGCTACGAATACCGTGGCGACTACCTGTTCGCACCCGGTAACCTTCTGCTGTTCGGCGCGCAGCGCGACGAGGAGCGCCTGCGCAATCTCGACCTCAATCCGTTCGGCACCGGCGATCTGAAGGCGCAGAACGGCAACACCGCCGGCTATGTCGAGGCGCAGCTGACGCCGTTCGAGCGCGCCAGCATCGTGGCCAACATCCGCCACGACGAGAACGATGCGTTCGGTCCCGCCACGACGTTCCGCGTCGCGCCGAGCTACATCCTGCCCTATACGGAGACCCGCATCAAAGGCAGCGTCGGCAGCGGCTTCAAGACGCCGACCCTGTATCAGCTCTTCGTCAGCATTCCGGCCTTCGGACAGATCGCCAACCCCGACCTGAGGCCGGAGGAGAGCCTGGGCTACGATGCCGGCTTCGAGCAGCCGATCGGGCCGAACGTGCTCGTCGGCGCGACCTACTATCAGAACGACTTCGTGAACCTGATCAACACCGCCTTCCTGCCGATGCGCCAGTTCCAGTTCGTGAACGTCGGCAGGGCCGAATCCTACGGGGCTGAAGCCTTCGCCGCCTTCAAGCTCACCGACACCTGGTCGGCCCGGATCGACTATACGAACACGGTCAGCAAGGACGAGATCGCCAACCAGGAATTGCTGCGCCGGCCACGCCACAAAGGCAGCCTCACCACCTCCTGGACTCCGCTGCCCGGCCTGGCCGTCAGCGGCACGGTAATCGTGCTCGGCCACTTCGTCGACGGCAACCGCGACTTCTCGATCTCGCGGCTCAAGAATCCCGGCTTCACCATCGTGAACCTCGCCGTGAACTACGACGTCAACGAGACGGTCACCGTGTTCGGCCGCGTCGATAACCTGTTCGACCGCCGCTACGAAAACCCCACCGGTTTCCTCGGGCCGGGACTCGCGGTGTATGGCGGCGTGCGTGTGAGTACGTTCTGAGCGCCATGCGGACCCAAAAACTCCTTCGCCCGCTCGTCGTGGCGGCGTGCCTCGCTGCCGGCGGCGTCGTGGCGGAAGAGGCCGCGCCGGCGCGTCCGGCGCGGATCGTCTCGATGAACCTCTGTGCCGACGAGCTGGTCCTGCGCCTCGCCGACCGCGATCAGATCGCGGCCGTGACTTGGCTCGCCCGCGATCCACGCGGCTCGACGGTCGCCGCCGAGGCCGCTGGCGTTCCGCCGACCCGCGGTCTCTCCGAGGAGATCGTCGCGCTGAGGCCCGACCTCGTCATCGCGGGAGCCTTCACCACGCGCACGGCCGTCGGGCTCCTGAAGCGGATCGGCTTTCCGCTGCTCGAACTCGGCGTGCCGTCTGATTTCGAGGGCGTGCGCGCCCAGATCCGCGCCGTCGCCAGGGCTGTCGGGCATCCGCAACGCGGGGAGGCGATGATCACGGTGTTCGACGCAAGGCTGGCAACGGTAGCCGCGGCCGGCGACGGGCCTCGCCTGCGTGCCCTGGTGATGCGCCCCAACGCTTTCACGGTCGCGCCCGGCAGCCTCGGCGATGCGATCATCCGCGCCGCCGGCCTCGTCAACGTCGCCGCCGAGATCGGCCGCGACCGTTCGGGCCAGGTTCCTCTCGAGGCGGCGGCCTTCGCCGATTTCGATCTCATCGTGCTCGACGAGGGCGAGAACCGAACACCCTCGCTCGCCGACACGGTGCTGCATCACCCGGTCCTGAGCGCCTTCCGCCGTGAAGGACGTACGGTCTCGATCCCGAACAGGCTGTGGAGTTGTCCGGGGCCGCAGGTGGCCGAGGTGGTCGAGCGGTTGGCTCAAGCCGCTCGCAGGCGGACAGCATCGCAATGAACGCCCCGCTACCCCCACCTGTTATCGCCCGGCAAACTCGCCCCGGCCGCTGGCTCGTTCCGGTCCTCGCTCTCCTTGTCGCCGCCCTCACAGCCGCCTCCGTCACCATCGGCTACGCCGCCTTCGACGTGCCGGCCGCGTTCGGTGACTGGTTTGCCGGGCGCACCACCCTGCCGGCGCTGGTGCTCTGGGAACTGCGTATTCCGCGCGCCCTGCTCGGCGCGCTCGTCGGCTTCAGCCTCGGCCTGACCGGGGCGGTGATGCAGGGCTATCTACGCAATCCCCTCGCCGATCCCGGCATCCTCGGTATCTCTTCCACTGCGGCGTTTGGCGCTGTGGTGGTGTTTTATGGCGGTCTCGCCGGTTCTCTCAGCCTCGCCCTGCCGATCGGCGGGATCGCCGGAGCTGCCGGCGCGGCGCTGGCGATCAATCTGCTGGCGATGCGCGGTACCGGCACGCTCGGCCTGATCCTGGCCGGCGTCGGTCTGTCGAGCCTCGCCGGGGCCATGACCGCGCTGGCGCTGAACCTCGCCCCGAACCCCTACGCCGCCCTGGAAATCGTCTTCTGGCTGATGGGCTCGCTCAGCGACCGCAGCATGGACCATGTCTGGCTCTGCCTGCCGCTGATGGCGCTCGGATGGCTGATGATGCTCACCACCGGCCAGGCGCTCGATGCGCTCTCGCTCGGCGAGGACACCGCCGCGAGCCTCGGCTTCGATCTCGTCTCGGTGCGGCTGCGTATCGTCACCGGGGCCGCGCTGGCGGTCGGCAGCGGCGTCGCGGTGAGCGGCGCCATCGGCTTCGTCGGGCTCGTGGTGCCCCATCTCGTGCGCCCGCTCGTCGGCGCGCGGCCCTCGGCGAGCCTGTGGC
>NZ_VRVE01000056.1:0-28390 GCF_008040035.1 Methylobacterium sp. WL9 | reverse complement strand
GGGTGGGCTCGGACACGGGACGCATCGGGACTCGGTGATCGCGGGGCGCCGTCCGCCGATCAGGAGCGGTTCGGCAGCGGCTCGGCGAGGAGGCGGTTCTTCACGATCGAGCGCGCGGCATGCACCCAATCGTCGTCGGTGTTGGCCCTTATCACGACGAGGCCCTGACGCACGATCCTTCCCGACGCAGCCTCGGCAATCGTCACGGTCAGGTTGAAGAGCTGCGCCGAGCCCTTTTCCGCGACCGTCGTGACCATGAGTTCGGCGCCGGCCGCCTTGGCGATGTCGCCGGTGCAGCCGTTGCACTTGAAGAGCGGCGCCTGCTTCTTGATCTCCTCGGCCTGCCCGGCGAGGTCGACGGGATCGAGGCCGCCTTTATCGACGAGTTGCCTGCGAAGCTCGTCGGTGACGATGTCGAGCCGCTTCAATTGGGCGGGCGGCGCCTTCCGACCGTAGGGAAGGCTGGGATCGTCGAGCTCGGCGGAGAAGATCGCCGCCTTGCGCCCAGCCTCGGCCATGGCGACGGCCGGCAGCAAGGGAGCCAACGCCAGGGCCGCCAGCGCGAGGCGGCGGAGGGCGAGCGTCGGGCGCTGGGTCATAGCGATGCCTCATCGGACGCGACGGGGGAGGACACGCCGCCGTCGTCGAATAGCTTGTGCGCGAGGAGAGTTTGGCAACTCCCGCATGACTGCACGCCCGCCCTGGCCCGCCGGATATGCCGCGATGCAGCATGCCCGGCGCGGCGCTGCGAGCTTAGAAAGTCCTTATGCATCAGCCGTTGAGGGCAGCACCGAGATGTTGTTAGCGTCCGCCTGCATGCCTCTCTCCACCCTTCGCCTCCTCGCCGCCCTGTCCGCACTCGCCGCCGTCGTCGGCGGCCCGCCCGGTGCCATCGCACAGGAGCCGAAAGCCGAAACCGGCGAGCCTCCCCCCGGTTCGCCGACGGCGCAGCAGCCCGCGGCCATGCCGGGCAGCGAGACGCATGTCGCATTCATCTACCGTCCGATCCCTGCGCCGTCCTCCTACGATGCGGAGGCCGAACCGGAGGATCTCGGCGTCGCCGGTGCGCGCATGGCGGTGAAGGACAACAACACGACCGGCCGCTTCACCAAGCAGACCTACTCCCTCGACGAGGTTGCGCTGGAGGAGGGCAGGAACGCCGTCGACGCCGCCAAGGAGCTGGCCGGCAAGGGCGTGAAGTATTTCGTGGTGGCGCTGCCGGCCGCCGAGGTTCTGGCCGTCGCCGACGCGCTCAAGGGTGACGGGGTGGCGGTCTTCAACGTCGGGTCGCCGGACGATTCCCTGCGCGGGGCCGAGTGCCGCGCCAACGTCTTCCACGTCATCCCCAGCCGCGCGATGCAGACCGACGCGATTGCGCAATACATGACGCTGATGCGCTGGCGGAAGGTGTTCCTCATCGTCGGCCCGAGCGACCGGGACAAAGCCTATGCCGAGGCCATGAAGAACTCGGCCAAGAAGTTCGGGCTCAAGATCACGGCGGAAAAGCCCTGGACCTTCGGCCCCCTGATGAAGGCGCGCGGCGATACGCCGACCCGGGCCGAGGCGATGGTGTTCACCCGGGGCCTCGATTACGACCTCGCCGTCGTCGCAGACGAAGAGCAGGATTGGGGCGAGTACGTCCCCTACCGCACCGTCGATCCGCGTCCCGTCGCCGGCACGGCCGGGCTGGTCGCCACGACCTGGCATCCGACCCTGGAGACCTGGGGCGCGGCCCAGGCGCAGAACCGCTTCCGTCGGCTCTCGGGCCGCCTGATGCGCCCCCTCGACTACCAGGCCTGGGCCGGTGTGCGCAGCGTCGGCGAGGCCGGCACCCAGAAGAAGACCACCGACGCCGCGACGCTCGTCCCGTACTTCACCGAGCCGGGCTTCGGTCTGCCCGCCTACAAGGGCGTCTCGCTGAGCTTCCGCCCCTGGGACCACCAGCTGCGCCAGCCGATCATCGTCGTACAGCCGAAGGCGATGGTCTCGGTGGCGCCCGAGCAGGGCTTCATCCACCAGCGCACGCCGCTGGACACGCTGGGGGTCGACCAGCCCGAGACGACCTGCAAGCTGAAATGAGCGACGGGGCCAAGGATCGTGCGGCAATCGAACGCCGATGTTTCGATCGAACCTGGGCAAAGGCGAATGTTCCTGCCAGGAAAATGCGCTAAGTCGCCAGGGCGAATGCGCGAAACAGCGTGCGCGACAGGGAGGATGCGGATGAGCGGTCGCTTGAAGGCGAGCGTGAGCGTTGCAATGCTCGCCGGGACTTGGCTGGGGCTATCGGGCGCCGCGGAGGCGTTCACCGCCTACGTGTCGAACGAGAAGGGCAACTCCGTCACCGTCATCGACACCACGACCATGGCCGTCACCGGGACCTGGAAGGTCGGCCGGCGCCCGCGCGGGATCACGCTGTCGAAAGACGACAAGGAGCTGTTCGTCTGCGCCAGCGACGACGACCGCATCGACGTCCTCGACACCGCCACCGGCAAGGTCGTGCGCTCGCTGCGCTCCGGGCCCGATCCCGAGCAGTTCATCCTCCATTCCAGCGGCAACCCGCTCTACGTCGCCAACGAGGACGACAGCCAGGTCACCATCCTCGACATCGAGAAGAACAAGGTGCTGGCCGAAGTGCCGGTGGGGGTCGAGCCCGAGGGCATGGGCCTGTCGCCGGACGGCAAGATCCTCGTGAACACCTCCGAAACCACCAACATGGCCCACTTCATCGACACCAAGACCTTCGAGGTGATCGACAACGTGCTGGTCGACGCCCGGCCGCGCTTTGCCGAGTTCTCGGGCGACGGCAAGATGCTGTGGGTCTCGGCCGAGGTCGGCGGCACTGTCTCGGTGATCGACGTCGCCACCCGCAAGGTCGTGAAGAAGGTGACCTTCAAGATCCCGAGCGTGAACGACGAGCAGATCCAGCCCGTCGGCGTGCGCATCACCAAGGACGGCTCCAAGGCCTTCGTGGCGCTTGGCCCCGCCAACCGAGTCGCGGTGGTGAACACCAAAACGTACGAGGTCGAGAAGTACCTGCCCGTCGGCCAGCGCGTCTGGCAGCTCGCCTTCACCCCGGACGAGAAGCAGCTCTACACGACCAACGGTACCTCCAACGACGTCTCGGTGATCGACGTCGAATCGCTCAAGGTCGTGAAGAGCATCCAGACAGGCCTGCTGCCCTGGGGCGTGGCCATCTCGAAGAAGTAGATCGTCCAGATATCGGACCGCCGGCGAACGGCGGCAGGAGGGACCCGTATGAAGGCATTGAAGCTCGCCGCGTTGCTCGGTGCATCGCTCTGTCTGGCTGCCCCGGCCATGGCGCTCGATCTCACCAAGAAGCGCCAGAACCTGCCCGACCTCGTGCTCGGCAACGAGGACGGCAACGACTTCGTGGTAGAGAACAAGGACATCGAGCTGGAAGCGGGCAAAGCCTATCGGCTGCGCATCGTCGCCAAGGGACACCAGGAATACAAGTTCAACGCGCCGGAGTTCTTCCGCAACATCTGGTTCAACCAGATCGTCATCGAGCACAAGGAGATCCACGGCGGCGGGCCGCCGGATCACTTGGAGTTCGACGATCCGGGCGAGATCGCGATCGAGTTCGTCGCAATCAAGCCGGGCGAGTTCAAGTGGTATTCGCAAGGCCTGGAGGCCAAGGGCCTGACCGGCACGATTTCGGTGAAGTGATGATGGGGATGACACGCGGCGCGCTTCTGATCGCAGCCCTTGCCTTGACCTACCCAGCTTTCGCCGACGACGCGGCCGAATGCACCTCCGGCATCGCGATGATCCAGGCCGAGATCGCCAAGACGCCCGCAGAGCCCGTCCTCGCCAAACTCCGCAAGGCCCTGAAGGTCGCCGAGCGCGAGCAGAAGGAGGGCGAGTTCGACGAGTGCCTCGACGCCGTCGGCGACGCGAAGCGGGCCGTGAAATGAGTGCGGATCTGCGTGACGAGGGCGCCGCCCTCGACATCGCCGACGTCAGCCACCGCTTCGGCCAGCGGGCCGCCCTGTCGGACGTGTCGCTGCGAGTGGAGCGCGGGCATTTCACCGCGCTGCTCGGGCCGAACGGGGCCGGCAAGACTACGCTCTTCTCTGTGGTCACGCGGCTCTACAACAACCAGAACGGCCAGGTCTCGATCTTCGGCCATCCGTTGGATCGCGAGCCGTCCCGGGCGCTCGCCCGCCTCGGCGTTGTCTTCCAGGCACGCACGCTCGATACCGACCTCACCGTCGCGCAGAACCTGTTCTACCACGCCAGCCTGCACGGCATCGCCCGGCGCGCCGCGCGCGACCGCATCGACGTGCTGCTGAACCGCGTCGGGCTCGCCGACCGGCGCAATGACAAGATCCGCACCCTGTCCGGCGGCCAGTCGCGTCGCATCGAGATCGCCCGCTCGTTGATCCACGAGCCGCGCCTGCTGCTCCTCGACGAGCCCACCGTCGGGCTCGACCTCGAATCCCGCGCCGACATCGTCGGCATCGTCCGCGCGCTGGTGCGGGAGGAGGGGCTGTCGGTACTCTGGGCGACCCACATCTTCGAAGAGATTTCGTCCGAGGACGACGTCGTGGTGCTGCACAAGGGCCGGATCGTGGCGCGCGGCCTTGCCGGCGGCATCGGCGAGGCGGGTGAGAGCCTCGAAGCGACCTTCCGCCGGCTCGTCGCCGAACCCGCCAGGAGCGCGCCGCCCAAGGTAGCCGCATGAGCAACGTTTCGAACTCCGCCGTCGCCGGTGCTGCACCGGCCGGTGCGGTCTCCAAGCCTGTGCCGCATCTCGGCCGGCTCGATTTCATCGGCTACCTGCGGGCGCTCGGCGGCATCGTCCGCCGCGAACTGCTGCGCTTCTTCAACCAGAAGGAGCGGTTCTTCTCGGCGCTGGTGCGCCCCCTGGTCTGGCTCTTCATCTTCGCGGCGGGCTTCCGCAACACGCTCGGCGTCTCGATCGTGCCGCCCTACGAGACCTACGTGCTCTACGAGGTCTACGTGGTGCCCGGCCTCGCCGTTATGATCCAGCTGTTCAACGGCATGCAATCCTCGCTCTCGATGGTCTACGACCGCGAGGTCGGCTCGATGAAGGTGCTGCTGACGAGCCCTTATCCGCGCTGGACGCTGCTGCTCGCCAAGCTGATCGCCGGCGTCTCCGTCTCGGTGGTTCAGGCCTACGCGTTCCTCGGCGTCGCCTGGTTCTGGGAGACCGACATTCCGCCGCTCGGCTACCTCACGGCGCTGCCGGCGTTCATCGCGGCCGGCATGATGCTCGGGGCGATCGGTCTGTTCCTGTCCTCGCTGGTGCGGCAGCTCGAGAACTTTGCCAGCGTGATGAACTTCGTGATCTTCCCGATGTTCTTCGCCTCTTCCGCCCTATATCCGCTCTGGCGGATCCGGGAATCGAGCGAGACGCTCTACTGGATCTGCGAGGCCAACCCGTTCTCGCACGCGGTCGAGCTGGTCCGCTTCGCCCTCTACGCGAAGTTCGAGCCGGTCGCCTGCGCCGTCGTCCTCGGGACCGGCCTCGTGTTCTTCACTCTGGCCGTCATCGCCTACGATCCCGGCCGCGGCATCATGGCCCGGCGCGGTGGACCTGCAGGCGAGGCGAGCTGAGCCTGGATTTGAGAGTTCGCATGATCCGTCCGTTTCTCGCAGCAAGCCTCGGTCTGTTCGTTGCGGCAGCTCCCGCCCTGGCGCAGCCGAAGCCCGATCCCGACTGGCCCTGCGCCCAGCGCAAGGTCACGACCCTCGGCTACGGCTCGTTCTGGACTGGGCCCGACCTCACGGCGGCCGGCGAATGGGGCAACGACCGCGAGGCGGCACAGCTCGCCCGCAAACTTGCCTCGCGGCGCACGGAGCTGAACGACGTCGACGGCCTGCTCGACGACTTCGTCAAGGACATCCAGGACAAGGACGAGAAGGACAAGAAGCTCGCCCGCGTCTTCGCCGGGGTGTTCGAGGTCGTCAACGCCGAGCGCAACACCGTGGTCGCGGGCATCGTCCGCTACGCGCAAGGACAGCAGCGGCTCGCCAAGCGCATCCGCGACGAGGCCGACAAGGTGAGCGAGACCCGCGAGGGCCCGGTCGACGACGCCACCAAGGTCGTGAGCAAGGACAGCACCGATCTCGAGACGGCTTTCAACTGGGACCGCCGCATCTTCGACGAGCGCAACAAGTCCGTGACCTATGTCTGCGAAGTGCCGACGCTCCTCGAGCAGCGCCTCGGCGAATTGGCCCGGAAGATCCAGGCCAAGCTGTAGCGGCCGGACGGCCGGCCGACCTTGCCAGCACATCGCGAGGTCGCAGCGATATTGGCCTAGCCGGATCCAATCGCTTCTGCGGTTGGACACAATCCTCCCGGCCGCCTCTCGTCTGTCGCGATCGTCCCCTGAATACGATTCGACGGCAGGAATCCGGGCGCTCTACGTTACTACCTACAAAATAATCCTAAAAATCATTCGGAAATTGAGGCATCCGGACTTGCCACATGCTCCCGGTTTGACTGCCTAATTTCCCCTAAACCTCTGAATTTCCATCGGAAATATGTTGCGGGAACACCACGCGCCCGCGCAACATTCATGAAACGCTTATGAAGACGGTGATTGTGCCGCAGCGGCAATTGCCCAGCTTCAGCCACCGGTCGAATGTCCTGGCAGACCCCGATCAACGGGGACGCCACACGACAAGGGGCTGGGGAAAATGACGATGCGGGTGCTGCGGGGCAGCCTGATTGCTTCGGTTGCGCTGCTGCCGGGGATGGGCCTGGCGCAGGAATCGACGACTCTCGAGGAAATCAGCGTCGTCGCGACGACGCCGGTCGGCGCGTCGGGCACGGGCTTCGGCCGCCGCGGCATCGGTGCCGCCGGGCCGTCCGTCGACCAGATCGCGACGGCGTCCGAGCCGCGCCTGCGCGGCGGCGCCCTGCCGCTCTACAAGATCCCGAGCACGGTCGAGACGGTCACGGCCGCGCAGATCGAGCGGGATACCGGCACCTTCAACGCCGTGGCGACCCTCGCCCGCGTCACGCCCGGCCTGAACCTCTCGGACTCGCAGGGCAACAACAACCGCGTCGACATCAACTATCGCGGCTTCCAGGCCTCGCCGGTGACCGGCGTGCCGCAGGGCCTCGCCGTCTACCAGAACGGCGTGCGCATCAACGAAGCCTTCGGCGACACGGTCAACCTCGACCTGATCCCGCCCTCGGCGATCCAGCGCATCGACGTCCTGACCTCGAACCCGGTCTTCGGCCTGAACGCGCTCGGAGGCGCGATCAACATCCAGATGAAGAACGGCTTCACCTGGCAGGGTACCGAGGTCACCGCGCTCGGCGGTTCGGACGCCCGTGTCGGCGGCGGCCTGCAGTACGGCAAACAGGTCGGCAACTGGAGCTTCTACTTCAACGGCGACGGCCTCAACGACCGCGGCTGGCGCTTCGAGAGCCCGACCACGATCGGCCGGATCTACTCCGACGTCGGCTACCGCACGCCGGATTCGGAGTTCCACCTGATCGGCAACTTCGCCCGGAGCTTCCTCGGCGCCGCGGCAGCGACGCCGACCGACTTCACCCATGTCGATCCGCGCGCGATCTTCACCTACCCCCAGACCACGACCACGCAGCTGGGTACCGTCCAGCTCACCGGCCGCGTCGACCTCTCGCCGACCTGGGATCTCGCCGGAAACGCGTATTACCGCCGCTTCAGCCAGCAATATATCGACGGCAATGATTCCGACTTCGAGAACTGCAGCGCGGCTCAGACGAACTTCAACGGCAATCTCTGCTTCGACGACGACGGCTTCACGCCGGTCGGAGCGCCCGGCAGCGCGGCACGTCGCGCGTTCCGCAACTCGCTGCGGCTCCTCGGCGCCCAGAACCAGCTGATCCCCTCGACGGCCGGCGTTCCCTACGGAACGCTCGACGTCACCAAGACCGAGGCGACCGGCTACGGCGGCTCGCTCCAGGCGGCGAACCGCGACCGGATCTTCGGCTTCGGCAACAGCTTCGTCGTCGGCGGCAGCATCGACGTGGCCGATTACAGCTACAAGTCCTCCAGCACGCTCGGCGTGATCAACCCGGATCTCTCCGTCACCACCGATCCGAACACCATCGCCAACGGGTTCGTCCCGGGCCTCGGCACGACCGGTCTGCGTACGGCTGGCGCCCTCGGTATCGCACCGAGCCAGGTCCTCGGCTCGAACCTCTACATGGGTCTCTACGCCACCGACACGTTCGACCTCACCGACTCGCTCTCGCTGACCGCCGGCGGCCGCCTGAACTTCGCCCGCATCTCCACCGTGGACCAGACCGGCTTCTCGCCGGACGTCACCGGCACCCACTACTTCACCAAGATCAATCCGGTCGCCGGTCTGACCTACCGGTTCACTCCGGGACTATCGCTCTACGGAAGCTACTCCGAATCGAACCGCGCCCCGACCCCGCTCGAACTCGCCTGCGCAAATCCCGACCGGCCCTGCCTCCTGCCGAACTCGCTCGTGGCCGACCCGCCGCTCAAGCAGGTCACCGCGCAGAACTACGAGGTCGGCATTCGCGGCTCGATCCCGAGCTTCTACGAGAACGGCCTGCTCAGCTATAAGATCAGCGCCTTCCGCAACGATCTGGCGAACGACATCCTGCAGCTCGCCACCCCGGGCAACTCGGCTCGCGGCTACTTCGTCAACGTCGCCGCTACGCGCCGCCAAGGCGTCGAAGTCGGCGCCGAGTACACGCGTGGCGATCTCTCGATCTATGCGAACTACGCGCTGATCGACGCGACGTTCCAGTTCAACGGCACCCTGTCGTCGCCGAACAATCCGTTCGCGGACGATGGCGCCATTCAGGTCACTCCCGGCAACAAGGTCCCGCTGATCCCGGATCACCAGTTCAAGGTCGGCTTCGACTACCTCGTCCTGCCGGGCTGGAACGTCGGCATGAACCTCCAGGCCTTCTCTTCGTCCTACTACCGCGGCGACGAATCGAACCTGAACAGGAAGCTGCCGGCCTACTTCGTCCTCGGCCTCAACACCTCCTATCAGGTGACGAAGAACCTGCAGATCTTCGGCCTCGTCACCAACCTGACCAACAACCGCTACACGACGTTCGGAACGTTCTTCGAGACGGGCGTGGTAGCCAACCGCTACCCCGTGAACGACCCCCGCACGACGACGCTGGCCCAGCCGCTCTCGATCTATGGCGGCCTGCGCTATGCCTTCGGCGACGCCCCGCCCCCGATGGAAGAGCCGATCATCCGCAAGTACTGACGCGGACGGCATGATCGACAGGATGGCGCGGCTCCCCGGAGCCGCGCCATCCTGCGTTTCGGCCTGATCCTCTCGACTGGAAAGCCTCCGGCATCCGCGATAACGGTCGGAAACTCCTAGACCCTATTGCCAGATCGTCCCGGGCAGTTTACGCAATCCTGGCTAGGCCACGGAGGGTCGCGCAGCAGGTTGCTGCGGCGCCACGATCCGGCGGCCGGTCCTTTCGTGCAGGGCGACATCGCCCGCCGACCTACCCAGGAGTGACATCAAATGGCGTTCAAGCTCACCAGCGCAGCCCTTCTCGCGGCCATCATCGGCGCAGGCGTCGCCGCTCCGGTCGTCGCCGCCCCGTCGATGACCAAGATCGACATCGCCGCCTTCGATCCCGACAAGGACGGCACCATCGACGCCAAGGAAGTCGAGACCGCGGCCACCGCCGCCTTCGCCAAGCTGGAGAAGGACAAGGACGGCACCCTCGACGCCAAGGAGCTCGAAGGCCGCCTGACCGCCGCCGACCTCAAGAAGGCCGATCCGGACGGCGACGGCACCCTCGACCAGAAGGAATACGTCGCCCTTGCTCTCGGCCTGTTCAAGGCCGCCGACCCGGACAACGACGGCACCATCGACGCCAAGGAGCTCATGAGCCCCGCCGGCTCGGCCCTGGTTCAGGTCATCCGCTAAACCGTTCGATGCGGCCGGGGATCGTCACACAGAGCACCGGCGCCAAAAAGGCGCCGGACGTTTCCGCCGCGGAACACAGAAGGGGCGCGGATCGTGAGATCCGCGCCCCTTCTGTTTGCATGCGAGCGACCGGCAGGACGCCTTTGTATCGGTGGCCTTCGGGGCTGCACGCCGAACGAGCGGCGACGCGCCGTTGCTCCTTGCCGGCGGTTTACAAGTCGAGGCTCAAGGCCGCCGGCATCAATACGCGTTCTCGGTCTTGAACAGCGCGAACGGCGTCGTGGCCAGGATCTGCAGATCGAACAGGATCGACCAGTTCTCGATGTAGTAGAGATCGTGCTCGACGCGCCGCTGCAGCTTCTCCGACGTGTCGGTCTCGCCCCGCCAGCCGTTGATCTGCGCCCAACCGGTGATGCCGGGCTTGACCTTGTGCCGGGCGAAGTAGCCGTCGACGACCTGATCGTAGAGGGTGTTCGCCGCCTTGGCCTGGAGGACGTGCGGGCGCGGGCCGACGAGCGAGAGATTGCCCTTCAGCACGTTGAAGAGTTGCGGCAACTCGTCGAGGGAGGTCTTGCGGATGATACGGCCGACCCGCGTGACCCGCGGATCGCTCCGGGTCACCTGCTTGGCGGAGGCGTAATCGGCCTGATCGACATACATCGAGCGGAACTTGAAGACCTCGATCTGCTCGTTGTTGAAGCCGTAGCGCTGCTGCTTGAACAGCACCGGCCCCTTCGAGCCGAGTTTCACCGCGAGCGCCACAGCAAGCATCACCGGCGCGAGCGCGATCAGCGCCAGCACGGCCACGACCTTGTCGAAGACGTTCTTGAGGACGATGTCCCAGTCGGCCAGGGGCTTGTCGAACACGTCGAGCACCGGCACGGCGCCGAGATAGGAATAGGCGCGCGGGCGGAGGCGAAGCTTCGTCGCATGTGCCGAGAGCCGGATGTCGATCGGCAGCACCCAGAGCTTGGCGAGCATCTGCAGGATCCGCGTCTCGGCCGAGATCGGGATCGTGAAGACGATCAGGTCGATGCGTGCCCGCCGCGCATAGGCGACGAGGTCGCTGACATTGCCGAGCTTCGGGTGCCCGGCGACGACGTCGGTCGAGCGCATGTCGCCGCGGTCGTCGAATACGCCGACGATCTTGATCCCGCTGTCGGGGGAGGCTTCGAGCGAACGGATCAGCTCCTCCGCGGCCTCGCCGCCGCCGACGATGGCGGTGCGCCGGTCGAACAGGCCCTTGCGCATCTGGACGCCCGTGAAGGCGAAGAGCGCGATGCGTTCGATCGCGAGCAGGGCGAGGCCGCCGCCGTAGAAGCTGGCCAGCCAGATCCGCGAGTAATGGTCGGCGACCTTTGCGAACACCATGACCGTCGCCACGATCAGGAAAGCCATCGTCCAGCCGGCCGCGAGCTTCGCCGCCGTCTTCGCGATGCTGCGGAAGGCCCCGATCCGATAGCAGCCGCCGACCTGGAAGAACGCAGCGGCGAGGCCGGCGACGGCAACGATCGCCACGATGTAGGACCAGCCAAGCGGGACGACACCGGCGAGTGCGATCCGGTGGACGGCGAAGCCGAGGCCGGCGAGCAGGACGACTTCGAGACCGCGCACGCAGCCCGCCAGCACCACGGGGGTGAGGGCAGGGCCCTTCAGGACGGGCGCCAGCGCCTCCGCCGGCGGCTGCGCCGAAGCGGGCGGTCCGGAGAAGCGAGCGCCCACCTCCTGCGCGTCGGATCGGCCGGCGGTGCCGGGCGCACCCGCAACGTCGAGCAGATCACGGACTCCGAAAGCACTCATCGCAGACGCCCAGACTGGCACGGAATGTTCGCGCCGACCGCCGATCTTTGCCGGTCGGCGCTCTCGGAAGATTTAATGGCGGTTGCGTCGATCAGGCCGATTTCGATGCAATCTGGACCGGCGCGGAGCGGGCCGGCAGCGACTGCGGCATACGGACGGCGGCGGCCGCGGCGTATCCCGACAGCACGTCCGCTCCCATTTTCGTCATCGAGAAGCGCGCCTGGACCGACAGGCTGAGCTCCGAGAACAGTGCGTCGCGGGATTCCGGAGTCATATCGAGAACCCTGGCGATCGCCGTGGCGAGCGCAACGGCGTCGCGCGCGGGAACGAGGTCGGAGGCTCTCGGGCCGAAGATCTCGGGAATGCCGCCGACATCGGTCGCGACGAGCGGCTGCCGCGCGGCGGCGGCCTCGAGCACGACGTAGGGCAATGACTCGGCCAGCGAGGGGACGACCATGACCCGCCCGCGGGCGAGCGCCGGGCGTATCGGCTGCGGCGGCTCGAAGGTCACGGCATCGGCGAGGCCGAGCCGCGCGGCCTGGGCCTGCAACCTCTCGGCATCCGGGCCGGAGCCGACCATGAGCAGGCTGAGCGGCCGCCCTTGGGCGTGCAGGGCCGCGAGCGCGTCGAGCAGCCAGGGGATTCCCTTCGCTTCGCGAAGCTCGCCGACATAGACGAGATCGTACGGCGCGTCCGCCGCGACGATCGGCACGAACTCGGCCTCGCCGAGGCCGTTCTGCACGATGCGCATCTGGCACCGGGGCTCGCCGACGAAGGCGCGGTGGCGCGCGGCGACATAGGCGCTCTCGAACAGGAATACGTCGGTGCGTCTGGCGAGGACGCCTTCGGCCGCCATGTAGGCCCGATGCAAGAGGCTGCCCGGCCGGTAATTGTAGCTGCCGCCATGGGGGGTGTAGGCCCGGATCGGAGCCGGCAGGGCCTCGTCGGCACGTACGGGAGCGAGGCGTGCATAGATGCCGCCTTTCGCGCCATGGCCGTGCAGCACCGTCGCGCGCAGGCGCTCGGCAAGCCCGCGTACCGCGGTCAGGGCAGCGAGGTCGGAGACATGCGGGTTTCGCCGCATCGGAAACCGGTTCACGCCGAGCGCCAGCCACGGCATCAGATCCCGGAGCGCCTGCTCGGCACGCGGACCGCCGGTAGAGGAATCGCAGACGATCCCGACCTTGTGGCCCGCTTCGCTCTGCAGCCGCGCCAGGTCGGCCACGTGCCGGAACAGGCCGCCGATCGGCGCACGGAACACGTGCAGGATCCGGTCGGCCTGTGCGGCTCTGGATGGACGGGCGGACGCAACCACGGCGGGCTTCCCTCATCGACGGCCATGGGCCGATCCTGAGGTTGTGCGGCGTGAGACGTGGGGACGCGGTTAAGAATGCCGGCGCCCGATGCGTCGGGCGCCCGGCTTCGACGGCCTTTCCGAAACCACGGTAAGCGCAGGACTAACGGTGCGCGGACGGTTGTCCGAAAAGCGCACCGGTCCGCCGGCCGTGATCCTGCCGCTGGATCACACCGGGCCTATGTCGGGCGCCTCTTCCGTCGTCACGACGAAATCGACGAGCGCGTTCGGGCCGAAGGTGAGCGTCAACGGCACGTCGGCTGCGTCGCGCCCGTAGGCGATCAGGATCCGGCCGATGCGTGGGCTGTTGTTGCGCGGGTCGAACATCTGCCAGCGGCCGCCGATGAAGACCTCCATCCACGCCGCGAAATCCCCGGGCGCGTGCGGCAACGGCAGGCCGATGTCGCTGACGTAGCCGGTGCAGTAGCGGGCCGGGATGTTGAGGCAGCGGCAAAAGGCGATGGCGAGGTGCGCGTAGTCGCGGCAGACGCCGCGCTGCTCCTCGAAGACTTCGGCGGCGGTGCGCGTCGGCCGCGAATGCTCGTAGCCGAAGGTGATCCGGTTGTGGACGTAGTCGCAGATCGCCTGCACCCGCGACCAGCCGGGCGTCAGATGCCCGAAGAGATCCCAGGCGATGTTCGAGAGCCGGTCCGTCTCGCAATAGCGGCTGCCCAACAGGAACAGCAGCGTATCGGTCGGCAGCATGGAGGCGACGGCTTCGGTCGCGCTCGTGTCCGGCGGCGCGTCGCTCTCGCTGTGATCGCGCACGACCGTGTCGGTCTTCAGCGTCATGCGGCCGGCCGGTGCGACGAGGCGCATGCACCAGTTGCCGAAGCTGTCGCGGTAGCCCTCCAGCGGCACCGCCGGAATCGTCAGCAGATAATCCGGCCGTTCGAGGTCCGAGAACCGCGAGGAATGGACGTTGAGCATCGCAATGACGGTCGTCGGATACTGGAATTCGTAGGTCATCTCACAGCCGACGAGAATACGCATTCGCTCTTTCCAAAAACGAGATTTCGACAATGTCGGTGAGGTTGCATGCAAGCGGCGCACCAGTGCCGATAAAAGCGCGCATTCATGCGAACGCCATCGATCTCACGGCGGACGCCGATCGGCCGACCGGGAGCACAGGCCCACCGGTCGGACCGACGGCCGGGCCTCTTACTTGCGCCCCGAGTTATTTGCGCCCAGAGGCCTTCACGGCATCGCTGACGATGTTTTTCGTCGATGGCGCGGCGGCATTCGTCTTCACGACCGCCTTCTTGGGCTTCTTCGTCTCGCGGCTTCCGCGCTGCTTTTCGCTGGCCATGGTGGTCTCTCCCGAGTGTCCGGTTGACGTGACGATCGAAGCACGGCGAACGAAACGGCCGCCGATCGCTCCGGGGCGGTCGCAGGGCGTTTCCTTCGACGACGGGGCGCAGCAGATCACGACGCAAGGCAGCGGGAAGGCCGTACGGCCGACACCGGAAGCGCGCTGCGACGACGATCAGATCGAGAGGAGGGTCGCCACGCGTCTGCCCGGTTCCTGCAGGCGGGGGCACACGCGGCCCTCAGCCACCGGAGCCTGTGGTGCCCGTCCGGTGATGATCGAGATTGCGCCGCTTCGGCCGCGAAAGATAGTCCTCCCGACGACGCGCCTGCCCGGACCGGAGCGCCGCTGCGCGCAGGCGCTTCCGAGGTAGCGTGCCGCCGTGTAGACGATCCGGCATCGCGTGCGGAGCCCGATCACGATGGCGTACTGGCTGTTCAAGTCCGAGCCCTCCACCTGGTCCTGGGACATGCAGGTCGCGTCCGGGGAGCATGGCACGGAGTGGACCGGGGTGCGCAACCATCTGGCCAAGAACCAGATGCAGGCGATGGAGGTCGGCGAGCGCGGCTTCTTCTACCACTCGAACGAGGGCAAGGCCGTCGTCGGCATCGTGGAAGTGGTCAAGCCGTATCACCCCGACCACACCGACGCGTCGGGCCGGTTCGGCATGGTCGACATCAAGGCGGTGAAGCCGCTGCGAACACCCGTGACCCTCGATGCGATCAAGGCCGTCCCGCGACTGAAGGACATGGTGCTCGTCAACAATTCGCGTCTGTCCGTACAGCCGGTGGCGGAGGCCGAGTGGGTCTTGATCTGCGAGATGGGCGGATTGGCCGACGGCTGACGTCGCACGAACGTGAAACGCGCCGGCTTGCGTTTCGCCGGAATCCGGCGCTGGCCTCCGCGCCACTGACGATCCCGGAGACAATTCCATGGCGCCTCGTGAACCCCTGCTCAAGCCGGTACCCATCTCCGAGCTTCGCCCCACGCAGATGACCGTCGGCTTCCGCGAGGTCGAGGAGAAGCGCAAGCGCTGGCGCGAGCACGACCCGGACAAGCGTGCCGCCTTCCTCGGCTCGCACATGATCCCGGTGCTCCTCGGGCCAAAGAAACGCCACTACGTCATCGACCATCACCATCTCGCCCGCGCGCTGCAGGAGGAGGGGGTGGAGAACGTGGCGGTCACGGTCGTCGCCGACCTGCACGCCCTCGACAAGGACGCCTTCTGGACGGTGGCCGACCACAAGGCCTGGGTTCATCCCTACGACGCGAGCGGCGTCCGCGCCGGCTTCTCCGACGTCCCCAAAACGATCGCGGACCTCGCCGACGATCCGTTCCGCAGCCTCGCCGGCGAGCTGCGGCGCGCGGGCGGCTTCGCCAAGGACACCACGCCGTTCAGCGAGTTCCTCTGGGCGGATTTCCTGCGGCGCCGAATCAAGCGGAAGGCCGTCGATCAGGATTTCACGGCCGCGCTCGAAGAGGCGCTCGGCCTCGCGAAGTCGCTGGATGCCGGGTATCTGCCGGGATGGTGCGGGCCGGTTCCCGGCTGACGCGAACGCCTTACTTCGAAACCGCGGCGCTGCCGGCGATCGAGGCCAGTAGGAACGCGAGCAACGCGTTCCATCCGGCGAGCGAGACGCCCAGAAAGCGCCAGGCCGCCTTGGTGCAGTCCACCGTCTGCTTGAAGGCGAGATCCTTCAGGAAGTCGCCGACATCGGCCGGCCCGGCGCCGGAGCCGCCGCCGCAATCGCTCGGACCGGGCCAGAACCCCCACTCCGCACCGGCATGGTAGACGCCGAGCCCGGCGCCGTAGAGCAGCACCAGGGCGATCAGGCCGAGGATCAGCCGACCGCCACGTCCGGGCACGACGTAGGCGAGCGGCGCCAGCAGGATGGCGAGGTAGTAGGGCACGCGCTCCGTCAGGCAGAGCTTGCACGGGACGTAGCCGAGCCCATGCTCGAAGAAGAGCGCACCGCCGACCGTCAGCGCCGCGCCGACGAGGACGACGAGGGCCGCGTTGCGGGGACGCTGCAGGGTCGCGCGCATCAAAGCATCGCCTTGAACGCGACGAAGCCGAGGATGACGACCGCCGCGAACAAGGCCACGGCGACGTTGAGATGCCGGTCGAGTACGGCGCGGATCGAGACGCCGTAGCGTCCGAGCAGGCCGGCCAGGATGAAGAATCGCGCGCCGCGCGTGATCGCCGAGAGCAGAACGAACCAGAACAGATCGTAATGGGCGAAGCCCGAGGTGATGGTCACGAGCTTGTAGGGGATCGGCGTCAGCCCCTTCAGCAGGATCACCCAGTGCCCGTACTTGGCGTAGGAGGCCTGAAACGTCTCGGCCTTGTCCGCGAGGCCGTAGAGGTTGAACAGCCACTGCCCGACGGAGTCGAACAGCAGAGCACCGATGGCATAGCCGAGGATGCCCCCGAGCACCGAGGCCACCGTAGCGATCGCCGCGTAGAACCAGACCTTCTCCGGCCGGCTCACCGCCATCGGCACCAGCATCGCATCGGGCGGGACGGGAAAGAACGAACTTTCCGCGAACGCCACCGCCGCGAGCGCCCAGGGTGCCGAGGGCTTGGCGGCGAGCGCGAGTATCCACTCGTAGAGGCGGCGGATCATGAAATCTGGTCCGTTCGAGAGAAGCGGGGCCTTTTGAGCACAGCCGGGCCGGAGAGGCGAGGGGCGGACCCGTGCGGCCGGCTACGATCCCCGGCGGGCAGCGATCCCGGGCGTCGCGGCACCGGCCTCTTGCGCCCGGTCCGCTTCGTGCCTCAGAACTCGGCGGACATGATGGCGGGGAGAGGCACGTGAGCGGCAACCGGCTGACGACGCTGATCTTCATCGGCATGCTGCTCGGTATCCTCGTCGGATACGTCTGCAGCATCACCTGGACCGATCCCGAGACCGCCAAGGAGATCGCCGGCTACATCGCCCTGGTGAGCGACATCTTCCTGCGGCTGATCAAGATGATCATCGCGCCGCTGGTGTTCTCGACCCTCGTCGTCGGCATCGCGCATATGGGCGACACCGCCTCCGTCGGCCGCGTCGGCGGCAAGGCGCTGATCTGGTTCCTCGGCGCCTCGCTCTGCTCGCTGATGCTCGGGCTGGTCATGGTCAACCTGCTCCAGCCCGGGCACAGCCTCGATCTGCCGCTGCCCGACGTCCATTCCGGCAACGGGGTCAAGACCGCGTCGCTCTCGCTGAAGGAGTTCGTCACCCACCTCGTGCCCAAGAGCGCCGTGGAAGCGATGGCGAACAACGAGATCCTTCAGATCGTGGTGTTCTCGATCTTCTTCGGGGTGGCACTGGCCGCCATCGGTGAAAAGGGCCGGCCGCTGGCGCAGGGTGTCGAGGCGCTCGCCGAGGTGATGCTCAAGGTCACCGGCTACGTGATGAATTTCGCGCCGTTCGCCGTGTTCGCGGCCATCGCGGCGACGATCACCACGCAGGGCATCGGCGTGCTCGCGACCTACGGTCTGTTCCTCGTCGAGTTCTACCTCAGCCTCGGCGTGCTCTGGTGCGTGCTGCTGTTCGTGGGATTCCTGCTGGTCGGTGCGAGCGGCATCGTGCGGCTGGTCAACCTGATCAAGGAACCCTTCGTGCTCGCCTTCTCGACGGCGTCAAGCGAGGCGGCCTATCCGAAGACCCTGTCGAACCTCGAAAAATTCGGCGTGCCGAACCGCATCACCTCGTTCGTGCTGCCGATGGGCTACTCGTTCAACCTCGACGGCTCGATGATGTACTGCACCTTCGCGGTGCTGTTCATCGCCCAGGCCTACGACATCACCTTGAGCTGGAGCCAGCAGATCACGATGCTGCTTCTGCTGATGGTGACCTCGAAGGGCATGGCCGGCGTGCCGCGGGCCTCCCTCGTCGTGATCTCGGCCACGCTCGCCCATTTCAACATTCCCGAGGCGGGGCTGCTGCTGATCATCGGCATCGACCAGTTCCTGGACATGGGCCGCTCGGCCACCAACGTCCTCGGCAACAGCGTCGCCACCGTCGCCGTCGCGAAGTGGGAGGGCCAGCTCGCGACGACCGACCAGACGCTGGGCCATGCGGTTGCGCCCGCTCCGTCGCCGGCCGAATAATAGCGGATTCTGGCGGCCGGCTCCCAGTCGGCTCAGATCCCGACCGCCACCACGAACAGCGCGGCGACGGCGGCGCCGATCACCGGCCCCGCCACCGGTATCCAGGCATAGCCCCAGTCCGAGCCGCCCTTTCCGGCAACCGGCAGAACGGCATGGGCGATGCGCGGGCCGAGATCGCGGGCGGGGTTGATCGCGTAGCCGGTGGGACCGCCCAGCGAGAGGCCGATACCCCACACCATCACGCCGATGATGTACGGCGCCACGCCCGTCGGGAACGGACCCGCGGCACCCACCGCCTTCGAGACGATCGCGTCGATCACCAGGATCAGCACGAAGGTCGCGATGATCTCCGACAGCAGGTTCGCCTTGGTGTCCCGGATCGCCGGGCCGGTGCAGAAGCAGGCGAGCTTCAGGCGCTTGTCCTCGGTCGCTGCCCAATGCGGCAGGTAATGCAGCCAGACGATCGTGGCGCCGAGGAAGGCGCCGATCATCTGCGCGGGAATGTAAACGCCGAGCTTGCCAAGGTCTCCGGTGGCGACCGCGGCAGCCAGCGTGACCGCCGGGTTGATGTGCCCGTCCGGGCTGCCGGTCGCGGTGGCCACGAAGATCCCGGCGATGGTGCCGAAGCACCAGCTCGCGGTGATGCCGACCCAGCCCATGTTCTCGCCCTTCGACTTCGCCAACAGCGCGCCCGCCACGACGCCGTCGCCGAAGATGATCAGGATCATCGTGCCCAAGAGTTCGCCCAGGAATGGCGAGGTCATCGGTGTCCTCCCTGTCGCGCGGTCTTTTGGTGGTTCGGTGGGGTGCGCATTCCCGGGTCAGAGGTCGTCGTATGGACGGCGGACAGGACTCAATCGGCGTCGGTCTTCCAGTCGAACGAGCGCTTCACCGCCCGTCCCCAGGCCGCATAGATCTTCTTGCGCTGAGCCGTATCCATTTGCGGCTCCCAACGGTGATCGACGCTCCAGTTCCGCTTGAGGTCGTCGAGGTCCCGCCAGTAGCCGGTGGCGAGGCCGGCTGCGTACGCGGCGCCCAGCGCCGTGGTCTCGGTCACCTTCGGGCGCACCACCGGCACGTCGAGGATATCGGCCTGAAACTGCATCAGCGTGTCGTTGGCGACCATGCCGCCATCCGAGCGCAGCTCCTTCACGGCGATCCCGGAATCCGTCTCCATCGCCTCCAGCACCTCCTTGGTCTGGAAGGCAGTTGCCTCCAGCACCGAGCGGGCGATGTGACCCTTATTGATGTAGCGGGTGAGCCCGATGATCAGGCCGCGCGCGGCGTCGTTCCAGTGCGGCGCGTACAGGCCCGAGAAGGCTGGGACGAAGTAGACGCCGCCGTTGTCCTCGACGGTGGCCGCCAGCGTCTCGACCTCTGCGCTCTCCTTGATCATCCCGAGATTGTCGCGCAGCCACTGCACCAGCGACCCGGTGACGGCGATCGAGCCCTCCAGCGCATAGACGGGCTTACCGCCGTCGAGCCGGTAGGCGAGCGTCGTGACGAGGCCGGCTTTGGAGGGCACGGGCGTCTCGCCGGTGTTCATCAGCGCGAAGCAGCCGGTGCCGTAGGTGTTCTTGGCCTCGCCCGGCGTGAAGCAGGTCTGGCCGAACAAAGCCGCCTGCTGGTCGCCCAAAATGCCGGCGATCGGCACGCCCGCGAACGGCGCCTTGGTCTCGCCGTAGAGCTCGCTCGACGAGACGATCTTCGGCAGCATCGCGCGGGGGATTTCGAAGGCCTTCAGCATGCCCTCGTCCCAGTCGAGGGTCTCCAACGACATCAGCTGCGTGCGGCTGGCATTGGTCACATCGGTCAAGTGCAGGCCGCCGTCGACGCCGCCGGTGAGGTTCCAGACCAACCAGCTGTCGATGTTGCCGAACAGGACGTCGCCGGCCTCGGCCTTCTCCCTGGCGCCCTTCACGTTGTCGAGCAGCCAGCGCAGCTTGAGCCCCGAGAAGTAGCTCGCCAGAGGTAGCCCGGTGACGTCGCGAAAACGGTTGGTGCCGCCGTCCTTGGCGAACTCGGCGACGAGGCGGTCGTTGCGGGTGTCCTGCCAGACCAACGCGTTGTGCAGCGGCTCGCCGGTCGTCTTGTCCCAGATCAGCGTGGTCTCGCGCTGGTTGGTGATGCCGATGGCGACGAGATCCTTCGGCTTGAGATCGGCCTTTTCCAGGGCCCTCTTCATGACCTTGCGGGTCTTCTTCCAGATCTCCTTCGGGTCGTGCTCGACCTGGCCCGGACGCGGAAAGAGCTGCTCGTGCTCCTCCTGGGCCACGGACACCACGGTGCCCTTGCGGTCGAACACGATGAAGCGGCTCGAAGTGGTGCCCTGGTCGATCGCACCGACGTAACGGCTCATGGCTCATCCCTCCCTGGGATTTTTTGTGAGTCTTTGGCGCTGCCGATCTTGTGCCGGTCGGCGCCCTCGAGTCGGATCATGCGGCCTTGGCCCTCTTACCGTCGAGATAGGCCTGCAGCCGGGCTTCGCTCTCGGGACTGGTGCGCAGACCGAGCTTCGAGCGGCGCCAGAGGATGTCGTGGGCGGTGACGACCCATTCCCGGTCGCGCAGATAATCGACCTCGCGAGCGGTGAGGCCGCCGTCGAAACCTTCGCCGAGATCGGCGAGCGACTGGGCACCCTTCAGGATGTCGCGCGCCCGGGTGCCGTAGGCCCGCGCGAGACGTCGTGCCGTTTCAGGCGGCACAAACGGCTTCTCGGCCTGTAGGGTGAGCAGGAAAGAATCGAAATCGGCGTCCGGCATATTGCCGCCCGGCAGGATCGCGTCGGCCGTCCAGGCCGGCTTCAAGTCCGAAAAGAACGGCTCGAGTTTTTCGAGGGCGTGCTCGGCGAGACGCCGATAGGTGGTGATCTTGCCGCCGAAGACAGAGAGTACGGGCAGCGCGCCGCCCTGGTCGGAGACGTCGAGCACGTAGTCGCGGGTCACGGCCGAGGCGTTGGCGGCGGCATCGTCGTAGAGCGGGCGCACGCCCGAATAGCTCCAGACCACGTCCCCCGGCCCGATACTCTTCGTAAATGACCGGTTGATGCAGTCGCAGAGGTAACTGGTTTCCTCGTCGGAGATCGTCACGGCACCGGGTTCGTTCTCGTACGGGACGTCCGTGGTGCCGATCAGCGTGAAGTCGCGCTCGTAGGGAATCGCGAAGACGATGCGCTGGTCGGGCTGCTGCAGGATGTAGGCCTGCTCGCCCTCGAACAGGCGCTTCACCACGATGTGGCTGCCCTTGATCAGGCGCACGGCCGAGCGGCTGTTGATGCCGAGCGTCTCGCCGAGCGTCTCGCTGACCCAGGGGCCGGCGGCATTGACGACCGCCTTGGCGCGCACCGTCTCCGATGTGCCCGTCCGCTCGTCGCGCAGGCTCGCGACCCAGGCCCCGTCCTCGCGGCGGGCGGAGGCGACGCCGGTGCGGGTGCGGATCTCGGCGCCGCGCGCCTGTGCATCCATGGCGTTGAGCACGACGAGCCGGCTGTCCTCGACCCAGCAGTCCGAATAGACGAAGCCCTTGGTCAGCCGCTGCTGCAGCGGCGCACCCATCGGCGATGTTCGCAAGCGAACCGAAGCCGAACCCGGCAGCGTGCGCAGTCGTGCGAGATGATCGTAGAGAAAAAGGCCGACGCGCAGCATCCAGGCCGGCCGCAAGCCCTCGTCGTGCGGCAGCACGAAGCGCAGCGGCCAGATGATGTGCGGCGCGAGCTTGAGAAGCCGCTCACGCTCGGCCAGCGCCTCGCGGACGAGCCGGAACTCGTAATATTCGAGATAACGCAGGCCGCCGTGGATCAGCTTGGTGCTGGACGACGAGGTGAATTCGGCGAGATCGCCTCGCTCGCAGAGCAGGACCTTGAGACCGCGACCAGCGGCATCGCGCGCGATGCCGGCACCGTTGATGCCGCCGCCGATGACGAGCAGATCGTAGACAGGCTGCACGGTGGACTCCGTCGCGACATGGGATTCGATCGGACTTTCCCAAGCAGCATAACCGAAGCGCACCATCCGAGGCGGAATCGGTGCGGACCTGCACATCCGTTCCGTTCAAATCTGCTGACACTGGAACCAGCAGCCGACTGCCAAGTTTACGCAGCAATCGAACGGTCAAGCTCCACCCGAGGGTGGACGAACACTCAGGCAGACACGCCATGCGCAAGGGTTTCACTGTTTTCGCCGCCCTCGTCGCCACCTCCCTCGTCGCGACGCCGATGGTGATCGGCGCGACCCAAGCCTTCGCCACGGCCGATCCGGCGGACATCGTCACGCAGGCCGTCGCCGTCGCACCGGTCGAGGTCGCACCGGTGGCCACTGCAGCCGGACCCGAGACCTGCGCGAAAAAAGTCCGCGTGGTCTACAGCGGCTATGCCCCGACCGCTGCCGGTTGCCTCACGGCGGCCCGCTGATCAGAGCCCGAAGCGCGCCCAGGCGGCGCGCTCCTCGATCGCCGCGATCCAGGCATCGGGAATGCCGGCCGCCGTGCTGCCCGGGCCGGCCCGGCGCAGCAGGCGGGCAATGATCGACCCCTTGGCTTCGGCGACGAGCCTGAGTTCGACCTTCTCGCCGAAACGCGCCCGCATGGTGCCGCGCAGGTCGCCGACGGCATCGACGAGCCCGATCGCCAGCGCCTGACGCCCACTCCACACGGCGCCCGTGAACAAGTTCTGGCCCACTGGCAGTTTCGGGCGGCGCTCGGTGACGAGGCCCGTGAACAGATCCTGGATGTCGGCCTGGATCGCCTTCAGGCGCTCGACGTCGGCGGGGTCCTCGGGTCGGAACGGATCGAGCATCGCCTTCGCTTCGCCCTGTGTGTGGACGCGCCGCTCGACGCCGATGCGCTCGATCAGCTTGTCGAAGCCGAAGCCAGCCGAGACCACGCCGATCGAGCCGACGAGCGAGGCCGGATCGGCGACGATCTCGTCGGCGGCGCAGGCGATCATGTAGCCGCCGCTCGCGGCGGCATCCTCCACGAAGGCGAAGACCGGCAGCGTCTTCTCGGCGGCCAGCGCGCGGATGCGCCGATAGATCAGATGCGACTGCGCTGCGGAGCCGCCCGGCGAGTTGATGATCAACGCCACCGCGCAGATGCGCGGCATGGAAAAGGCGCGTTCCAGGCTCGTCGCCAAGCTGCCGATCGAGAGTCCCGGCCGCAACGGCGACACCGCCCCGATCGCCCCGTTCAGCCGCAGCACGGCGACGCGTGGCGGCGTCTGACGCCAACGCGCAGGAAGAAACCGGCGCAGGCCGTCGGTGATCGCGGTGGTGCTCGGCATCGTCGCTGGCGTCCGGGAAGCGGGCTGGGGGCGTCCTGCGTAAAGCGCATGGCGCGATCACGCTATCGCGAACCGTCACCGACGAACCGTTTCGGCCTCAGCGTCGTTTCCCTGACCCGCCACCGCGATCCGTCCTCGCGGCCGGGTTGCGTATGATGGGCGGAGGGAAGCGGGAGGAGTTCAAGCGGATGCGTATGTTTCGGTGGATGATCGTGGCGTTTGCGATGCTTGGCGGCGCAGTCGGAATCTCGGCTGCTGCCCATGCGGCGCCGCTGCCGGCGACGGAGATCGTCGGCGGCAGCGTCGAAGGCGCGACGGTGTCGAAAGCCTATTACTACGGACGGCGCGGCTTCTACGGCGGCCGGCGCTTCGGTTACGGACGGCCGTTCTATCGCCGCCCGTTCTATGGCTATCGCCGGCCCTACTATCGCCGTCCGTTCTACGGCTATCGCCGGCCCTATTACGGTCGTCGGTTCTTCTACTGATCGACAGCCCGGGCCGGCCCCGGCCGCTCCGGGTCGAGCCATCTTTCGAATGTGGAGGGCGCCCTTGTCGGCGCCCTCCTTTTTTTTATGAAGGTCCGTGCCCATCGGTCATTTCCGTGATCGGCGGCCGGCCTCACGGCATGAACCGATCGAGATCCGGCAGCAGCACTCTGCTCGCGAACGATTTCAGCAAGTCTATTTCGTTTCGACGGTACTTGCGGCCAATTCTGCGCCTCGTGCACGCCGACTACGTGGTCCAACCCCATCGAAATAAGAATTCGCACAAATCGACGATTTTCATTGAGTGTTGTTTGTGAATCATATGCGCGTGTCGAGTCGCGATCCGTCCACGCGCCACGACCGTGCACACGGGGCGGCAAACTCAACGGAGGAAGCGAGGCGACATGCGTGGCTTACGTTTGATGATTCTGATCATCGGTTTGCTCGGAGGCGCGATCGGCCTCAGTGCGACCGTCCACGCGGCGCCGGTGCCGATCTCCGCAATCGTCGCCGAAACCAGCCCGTCTCCAAGCGTCGACAAGGCCTATTATTATTTCGTTCGCCGCAGGTACTACCGGCCGCGCTATTATCGTCCGCGCTACTACTATCGCCCGCGTTATTATCGGCGCCACTACTACCGGCCGCGGTACTACCGTCGGCGGTTTTTCTTTTGAGTTCGAAGACGACGAAAGGAGCGCTTTTCGAGCGCTCCTTCTCATGACGGAGGCGGCTCACCCCGATGCATCGCATCGGCCTCGGCAGTGAACCGGCCGGAGGCGTCCTGCAGAATCATCGGGGCCAGCAGCGAGAACGGCCCCCTGCTACCTTTCACGGCACTGATCAGCACCCGGATCGCCGGGCGTTCGGCGCTGGCGTGAACGGGGCGGACCGTGATGCCCCCGAACCGGTTGCGCAAGCCGTCGAGGCAGATCGGCAGGCAGTCGGCCCGATGGATCAGGCCGAGGCGGCCGCCGGGCCGCAGCAGATCGGCACACGTGCGCAGCCAACAGTCCAGGCCATCGCCGACGAAGGTATGGGCGGAGGCTCTGGCCGCGATCGGGGAGGGGCGGTGGCTCGTCGGCTCGAAGAAGGGTGGGTTCGTCACCAGGATATCGGCGAGATCCGAGGTAAGGCCCGCCGCGCGCCGACGTGCTCCCGGCGCCAGCACGTCGGCTTCGACCACCTCGACGCGGTCCGCGAAACCGTTCGCACGAACGTTCTCGCGCGCCAGTTCCGCGACCGCATCGTCTCGTTCGACCAGCACAACGCGGCAAGACGGATACAGGCTCGCATAGGCGAGGCCGATGGCACCGGTGCCCGCTCCGAGGTCGCAGACCACATCGTCCGGCCCCGGCTCGAACAGGCGGGCCAGCAGCACCGCGTCGGTCCCCGCGCGATGTCCGCCACGCGGCTGCTGGCGCAGGCGCAGACGGCCGCCGAGCCAGAGGTCCGGCTCAGCGGGCTCCGGCATCGCGAAGTTCCGCGGCGAGCCCCGCATCGGTGAGGATGCGCCGCGCCTGCCGGCCGAGATCGTCGGGGACGAGCAGACGGCGCCCGAAAGCGCCGATCGAGCCCTCCATCAGGCTCATGTGCTCGTCGGCGACGAGAACGGGGATGTCGGCCCCTTCGAGCAGCGAACGCGCGAATCCGATCAGGACGATGTCGTTGGTGCGGATCAGCTCGATCACGGGCGCGCGGCCATCCCTGAGGTTCCAACCTGCTCTAACACCCCGTCAGCCGCCGCGCACGGTCGTCCCAGCCAGCCATGCGACGGCGCGCGTGTTGCGAGGCAGCACGTCGCGTGCGAAGGGGTCGCTTTCCTCCGGGCGCGGGCTCGAACCGCGCGGACATGCTGGCAGGCAGGTGCGCATTGGGCGTCGTCGTTTCCCTCGATGAGAGCCGCTCCGATCCGGAAAGCTCCCTGAACGATCTCTTGGCCCTGGTTGCCGGGGGGATGGAGCGGGTCAACGCGACGATCCTGTCGCGGACCGGCTCGGCCGTCACCATGATCCCCGAGGTGGCGCAGCACCTGATCGCCTCCGGAGGCAAGCGCCTGCGGCCGATCCTGACCCTCGCGAGCGCCGACCTCTGCGGCTACGGCAGCGACGACGGCGCCGTGAAGCTCGCGGCCAGCGTCGAGTTCATGCACACGGCGACACTGCTGCACGACGATGTCGTGGACGAGAGCGACATGCGGCGCGGTCGCGTCGCCGCCCGCATCAAGTGGGGCAACGAGGCGAGCGTCCTCGTCGGCGACTTCCTGCTGGGGCAGGCCTTCCGGATGATGGTGGAGGTCGGGTCGCTCCGAGCCCTCGACATCCTGTCCGCGGCCGCCACGGTGATCGCCGAAGGCGAGGTGATGCAGCTCACCGCCGCCAAGAACACCGAGACCTCGGAGGACGAGTACCTTGCCGTGATCCGCGCCAAGACCGCCGAGCTCTTCGCTGCGGCCTGCGAAGTCGGCCCAGTGCTGGCCGAGCGTCCGCGGGCGGAGCAGGCCGCCTGCCGATCCTACGGAATGAATCTCGGCATCGCCTTCCAGCTCGTCGACGACGTGCTCGATTACGGAGGCACCAGCGCCAGCCTCGGCAAGAACGTCGGCGACGATTTTCGCGAGGGCAAGATCACCCTTCCGATCGTGCTCGCCTTCCGCCGCGGCACGGACGAGGAGCGCGCTTTTTGGCGACGCACGCTGCAGGATGGCCAGCTCGAAGACGGCGACCTCGAGACGGCCCTCACCATCCTGCGCCGCCACCGCGCGTTGGAGGACACCACCGAGCGCGCACGCCACTACGGCGCCATGGCCCGCGACGCGCTGGCGCTGTTTCCCAACGGTCCGATGAAGTCGGCGCTGCTGCAGGTCGTGGATTTCTGCATCGCCCGGGCGCACTGACCCGCCCTCTAATCCGAGCATCGGCCTTGCCGAGGGCTGCCGGCCTGTTCTCGGGCCGGTGCCCTAAAGCGGGCTGCGAAAAAGTGGCACCGGTTTTTCGCAGCCTACTCTAAACCTTTGAATCGATCACGTTTTCTGCGTTTTGATCGATTCGATCAAAACGCAGCGTGATCTAGCTCAGCGTCGTCGGCTCGACCCACCAGCCGGGCCGAAGGGCGTGGATCGCCTCCGCAGCGCGCGCGGCCGCACCATCGTCCGAAAAGATCGCGAACACCGTGGCACCCGAGCCCGACATCCGCGCGAGGCGGCAGCCCGGCTGATCGCGCAGGGCACCGAGCGCGTCGCCGATCACCGGCGCCACGGTGAGGGCAGGGGCTTCCAGGTCGTTGCGGGCCGGCGCGATCGCGGCGAGGACCGCGTCGGCATCGAGATTGCTCCAGACCGCCGGATGCCCAGCCCCCGGCAGCGTTTGACCGACTGCCAGTCCGAGCGCCTTGAACACCGGCGCGGTCGTCACCGGCACGCCGGGATTGATCAGCAGCGCCGGAAGCGGGGCAAGTCCGAGGACAGGCCCGATCTCTTCGCCGGCCCCACACATCATCCGCGCCCGCGGATCGAGGCAGACCGGCACGTCGGCGCCGGCCGAACGGGCGGCTGCGACGATCGCGGGATGATCGAGGGGCAGATCGTTGAGCTGCGCCAGCAGCCGCAGGGCAGCCGCCGCATCGGACGAGCCACCGCCAATCCCGGCGGCCACGGGAAGGCGTTTTTCGAGCCTGAACGCACCGACCCGCAACGACGACACGCGTGCGGCGAGGTCGCGAGCCGCACGCAGCACGAGGTTGTCGTCGGTCGGCCCGACGGTGCCCGCCGTCGGGCCGAACACGTCGAGGCCCAGGGCTTCGCCCGGCTCCAGCGTCAGCGTGTCGCCGATGCCGGCGAAGGCGACGAGGCTTTCGAGCGCGTGATAGCCGTCACCCGGCCGCCGTCCGAGGACGTGGAGGGTCAGGTTGATCTTGGCCGGAGCGAGGGTGGTGAGCGTTGTCACTGATCTTTACTGCAGCGTCTCGCGATGAAGCGCGGCCATAGGCGACCGCGGTCGAGGCTGCAAGCAGATGGCCAAACGCGGACCTAACCGCCCGGCTTCTTGTCCGCCGCGCCCGGAGGCTCGCTCGGCGCCGGCGCGCCCTTGGGGAGCTCCGGGTTCTCGGCGTTGTGCGGCGCGGCCACGGGGGCCGGCGTGGGCTCGGC
>NZ_VRVE01000055.1:0-28819 GCF_008040035.1 Methylobacterium sp. WL9 | reverse complement strand
ACCAAAAACTGGCCGTCTCCCGACCGTAAGAACCCGTTCGACGCGATGAACAGACCAGTCTCGCGAGACCCGAACGTCACCCGACCGCAAAAGCCCCAATTCCCGAGTTTTGACACGGCCTGGACCCTTTGCAGAAGCCGAGAAGGTCCGCTTCCGGACTGTCTACCAATGCCTGAATGACTGAGATGGGTGGATTTGCGCCTGTCCATTCTCGGCATTGGATTGCTGAAAGCAGAATTGAGAGCCGAAATTCAAGACCCGGCATACTGTCCTTCGGTGACCTGCTCCATCCATGTCACGGCCTTGCCATCCAATCGTTCCTGGATCGCGATGTGCGTCATCGCCGTCGTCGCGGTGGCCCCATGCCAGTGCTTCTCGTTCGGCTCGAACCAGACGACATCGCCCGGCGCGATCTCCTCGACCGGGCCGCCCTCGCGCTGAACCCATCCGCGCCCGAACGTGACGATCAGGGTTTGGCCGAGTGGGTGCGTATGCCAGGCCGTCCGCGCGCCCGGCTCGAACGTCACATTCGCCATCGCAACGCGAGCGGGGGCGGGCGCACTATGGAGCGGGTCGATCCGAACCGTGCCGGTGAACCACTCGGACGGTCCCTGGCCTGAAGGCTGGCTCCCGCTGCGCTTGATATCCATTCGATCATTCCTCCGTCGTCTCGGAAACGCAGCTCAGAGCGACCAGCCGCCATCGACCGCGATCGACGCACCGGTCACGAAGGCACCAAGGTCCGAACACATCCACAGGACGGCCTCTGCGATCTCCTCGGGCTTGCCCAGCCGCCCGACCGGCTCAAGGTCGATTGCCTTCTGAATGTCGCCGCCGGTGAAGCGGTCCATCATCGGGGTCTCGATGTTCCCGGGCAGAACGGCGTTCACCCGGATGTTCGCCTTCGCGTAGTCGAGGGCGGCGGACTTGGTGAGGCCGATCAGAGCGTGCTTCGAGGCGGCGTAACTCGCGCCTCCCGCCACGCCCCTGACGCCCGCGCCGGACGAGGTATTGACCACCACGCCGCCACCCTGGCGCAGCATCTGTGCGATCTGGTGCTTCATGCACACGAACGTGCCGCGCAGGTTGACGTCGAGGATGCGGTCCCACTCGTCGAGGGCGATCTCGTGGACGGGAGCGGCCTTGTTCTCGACGCCGGCGTTGTTGAAGGCGCAGTCGAGGCGGCCGAACCGCTCGACGGTTCTGGCCACTGCAGCCTCGACGTCCTCCGGCACCGACACGTCGCACCGGATTGCGATTACCTCTGTGCCATCCGCCTCGATCTCAGCGCGAAGTTGGTCGAGGGCAACCTCCGTGCGGTCCGTGATTGTGACCCGTGCGCCCTCTCTCGCGAACGCGATGGCGGCGGCGCGGCCGATGCCGCTGGCCGCGCCTGTGACGAAGGCGACCTTTCCAGTGAAACGGCGCATGTCTCGATCTCTCAGCTTACCTCAATGATGTGCCTGACTTAGACCTCGCGCGAGCTGCCGATCAGCCGTTCGTCCCTCAACGGAACGATGAGCCGAGTTCATCGTCGAACAACGCGGTCGCTACAATCCGAGCGGCTTCAGCTCGCGGATCAGGTCGATGAGGAGCCGCAATCCCGTCGGCAGATGGCGACGCCCGGGATAGTAGAGGTGGAAGCTCGGTCCCATCGGAGCCCAATCCGCCAGCACGACGCGAAGCTCGCCCCGTGCGACTGAGGGTTTGACGCACGGCTCGGGAAGATAGGCGAGCCCGCCGCCCTCCACAGTGAGAGAGAGGGCGAACTGCGTATTGTCGATGGTCACTGAACCGGGACCTTCGAGCGCGATCTGCTCGTCAGCTCTCTCGAACTCCCATCGGTAGAGGCTGTCGTCGCCGAGGCGGATGCGCAGGCATCGGTGAGCCGCGAGGTCACGCGGATGATCGGGCGTTCCGTGGCGATCGAGATAGGCTGGAGCACCGACCACCACCCAACGCAGATCGGCCGACAGGCGCTGAGCGACCATGTCTTGAGGCACAGTCCCGCCGTAGCGGATGCCCGCATCGGCTCCAGCTTCCACGACGTCGAGCAGATCGTTGGACACCCGGACGTCGATCTCGACCTGCGGGTGGCGCTCGTGGAAGAGAGGCAACACGGGGGCGAGCAACAACGTGCTCGCATGTTCGAGCACGTTCAGGCGGATGCGCCCGGTCGCCTTCGTCGGCTCCCGGTGCTGGTTGAGCACGTCGAGCGCGGAGCCGATTGCCGCGAACGGCGCGTCCAGCGAAGCGAGCAGGTCTTCGCCTGCCGCTGTGAGCGTAACGCTGCGGCTGGTGCGGTTGACGAGGCGCACGCCGAGGCGCGCCTCCATCGCCTTGAGCGCGTGGCTGAGCGCGGAGGCGCTGACGCCAAGTTCCAGACCGGCCCGCCGGAAGCTGCGATGGCGCGCGATAGCGAGGAAGGTTCCGAGGTCGGCCAGTTCGGTTCGCTTGATCCGCATCGGAGCAGTGGAGTGTCTGCTAGCGGGAATGCAATCCGTATCCGTTCATGACCGCGTCGGGTCGACCTCGGACGGTCGGCCCGTCGGCATAACATGTCCGCACCTGGCGTCGAAGCAACTTCCGCTCGTGGCGCAGGGCGCCTTTCGGAACGTCGACAGTCCCGTAGATCCAGCCTGCATCTGCCTTCGGCGGTAGAAACTCTCCCCCGGGCAGATGGGCGCGAGGCACACAGGCCGTGAAGGAAGACCGACTACCATGCGACCAAACCGCCAAGCCGGAGTTGTAGTCGGAACGCATTTCCCAAGGTACCCCTGAGCCCACGACGCGGGCATCGGTTGCCGCCAATCGGATACCGCCCGATGACCGAGTCCGCTACGACGCATGCCCCCAGGGCTCGTGACATCCTGTCGACGGGCATCGTTGGCCTGGACGAGATCCTCGACGGTGGCCTGACACGCGGTCGCCTCTACCTCCTCGAAGGAACGCCAGGGACCGGCAAGACGACGGTTGGCCTTCAGTTCCTCCTCGATGGCGTCGCTCGGGGAGAGAAGGGTCTCTACGTGACCCTGTCGGAGAGCGCCGACGAGCTTTCGTTCGCAGCCGGGACGCACGGGTGGTCTCTCGACGGCATCGAGGTCTACGAGCTCGTCAACGAGCTTGGCCTCGATCCCGACAGCGAGCAATCCGTACTGCATCCGTCCGAGGTCGAGCTCGGGGAAACCGTGCGCGAGGTCATCGACCGGGTCGACAGCCTCAAGCCGCAGCGGGTGGTGTTTGATAGCCTGTCCGAGCTTCGCCTGCTCGCCCAGAACCCTCTCCGGTACCGCCGCCAGATCCTAGCCCTGAAGCAGATGTTCGCGTCTAGGGAGTGCACTGTCATCTTGCTGGACGATGGAACCGCCGACGTTCAGCTCCATAGCATCGCCCACGGGGTGATCATGTTGGAGCAGATCCGGCGCGGTTTCGGCGCCGCGCGCAGGCGCCTCAACGTCCTAAAGATGCGGGGGGTCAAGTTTCACGGCGGGCTGCACGACTTTGTCCTAGATACCGGCGGCGTCGAGGTGTTCCCCAGTCTCGTCGCCGATGACCATGCCGCAAAGTACGACATGACACCGGCCTCGACCGGCTCAGAGGAACTCGACCTGCTCTTGGGGGGAGGTTTGGCCCCCGCGACCAACACCTTGCTGCTTGGTCCATCGGGAGTTGGCAAAACCACCACGGCGGTCCGTTGCATGCTTGAAGCGTTGGATCGCGGCGAGAAGGCGACCTACTTCCTGTTCGACGAGGGCCGCCAGACTTTGCTGAAGCGCGCCAGGGCGCTGGGCATGGATCTCGACGCCCACCTCTCTAGCGGCAGCCTCGTCATCGACGAGATCGAGCCGGCCGAGTTCTCGCCCGGTGAGTTCACCTGTAGGGTGCGCAAGACGGTAGAGTCGCGGGGCGCGAGCTTCGTCGTCTTCGACAGCCTGAATGCGTACATCCACGCCATGCCTGGCGAGGATTTCCTCATCCTGCAGATGCACGAACTCCTGAACTACCTGAACCAAAAGGGCGCCACGACTCTCCTTGTCCTGGGCCAGCACGGCGTGATTGGGGACGTCCGGTCGGACATCGACCTGAGCTACCTTAGCGACGGTATCCTGCTGTTCCGGTACTTCGAGGCCAACGGCGCGGTCCGGACTGCCCTTTCGGTGGTGAAGAGCCGGGTCAATACCCACGAACGCACCATCCGGGAACTCAAGCTCTCCCCCGTCGGCCTTCAGGTCGGCGCCGCCCTTACCGACTTCCAGGGCATCCTTTCCGGATTGCCGACCTACGACGGCAAGGTCGCCCTGATCCCAAGTGCTGCCGAGCCGGCGGCGGCA
This sequence comes from Methylobacterium sp. WL9, assembly GCF_008040035.1. NCBI lineage: Bacteria > Pseudomonadati > Pseudomonadota > Alphaproteobacteria > Hyphomicrobiales > Methylobacteriaceae > Methylobacterium > Methylobacterium sp. WL9. Next base: position 24,488 of record NZ_VRVE01000055.1, on the reverse strand, counting down.
GTATGACGTCAGCATCCGTTCCCGATGGCGACGGCGTCCTGATACTCGCCCCGCGCGGACGCGACGCGGTCGTCATGGCGCAACTTCTGAACAAGGCCGACGTCAGTGTTACCGTGTGCGCTGATGGTGCTGAGTGGCTCGATGGCCTTCGTACATCAGCCGCCACATCCATCGTCACCGAGGAGGCGCTCCTCGACGTCGATGCGGCTTCGCTTAATGCCTGGGTCTCGTCCCAGCCGCCGTGGTCGGACTTCCCGTTCATCATGTTGGCGACGCGGCAGGCCGGACGACGCACCGCCCAAGCCGCCGCCGTGATCGAACGCCTCGGCAACGTCGTCCTGCTGGAACGACCCATCAACGCGGAGACGCTACTCAGCGCGGTCGCCTCGGCCCTGCGGGTCCGTCGGCGCCAGTACCAGGCCCGGCTGCATATTCAAGAGCGCGAGGACAGCCAGGAACGGCTCCGGATCGCGAACGAGACTTTGGAGCGTCGCGTCGAGGAGCGCACCCGCGAGGTCGAGGCAGCGCGCGAGACCCTGGCCTTCGCGCTCGATTCCGCTGGCATGGGTTCCTGGGACCTCGACCTCGTCCACGACACGGCCCGACGCTCCCGTCGACACGACGCGATCTTTGGCTACAACGAGCCGGTCTCGTCGTGGGGCAGGACCGAGTTTCTAGCCCACGCCGTGCCCGAAGATCGACCTATGGTCGAGGCCGCCTTTGCCAACGCGGTCGAGACCGGAACGCTGGACCTCGAATGCCGGATATCGCGGACCGACGATTCGATCCGCTGGATCGCGGCTAAGGGCAAAGCCGAGTACGGCGATGATAGGAGCCCCGTCCGCATGGCCGGCATCGTCGTCGACCGAACCGACCAGCGGAACACCGAGGAGGCCTTGCGTCAGGCCCAAAAAATGGAGGCTATCGGGCAGCTGACCGGCGGCGTTGCGCACGATTTCAACAACTTGCTCACCGTCATCGTCGGCGGCCTCGACATGATGCTCCGTAAGCCGGCGAACACCGAGCGCGTCGTTCGCTTGGCGGAAGCGGCGATGAGCGCGGCGCGGCGTGGCGAGCAGCTTACCCAGCAACTCCTGGCCTTCTCGCGCCGGCAAATGTTGCGGCCACAGACCATCAACCCGAACCGACTGCTCTCCGAGTTCAAGCCGCTGGCAGAGCGGGCGGCGGGTGGCGCGGTGGAATTCTCGCTGGATCTCGATCCCATCATCGATCCGATCCGGATCGACCCGGCGCAGTTCGAGGCGGCCGTGCTGAACCTCGTCGTCAATGCCCGAGACGCGATGGAGGGGGGCGGCTCGAGAATTGTCGTTCGGAGCCGGAACGTGCACCTCGATACCGCAGCTGTGGCTGATAGGGGCGTTCCGCCCGGGGCCTATGTAGAGGTTGCCGTAATCGACCAGGGCAGCGGGATCACCCCTGAGGCTATGGCTCGGGTGTTCGAGCCGTTCTTCACGACCAAGGAAGTGGGCAAAGGAACGGGCCTGGGACTGTCGCAGGTCTACGGTTTCACGCGCAGTGCCGGTGGCTTCGTCGGCATCGAGACGGAACTCGGTGTCGGCACCACATTCCGCCTCCTATTCCCCCGCTCCGCCGAGCCGGCTGGTGAGGAGGCAGGCGCTGGCAGCGGCACCCTTCCGCTGCGTCGGGCCACGGAAGGCGACACCGTGCTCCTGGTCGAGGACGACGAGCAGGTGCTGGGCATGGCCGTCGAAAGCCTGGAGGAACTTCATTACCGCGTGGTTGTGGCCCGCAACGCCGCCGAGGCCCTCGTCCATCTCCAGGGCGTCGAGCGGATCGACATCCTTTTCTCAGACGTGATGATGCCTGGGGGGATGAACGGGTCGCAGCTCGCCATCGAGGCGCAACGCCTTCGGCCGGGCCTCAAGGTCCTCCTGACCTCGGGATACGTCGCCAACCTCGAAGAGGGTCAGGTGATCGGGCGCGGAGATCTACCCGTCCTCAACAAGCCCTACCGACGAGACGAACTCGCCAAATCGCTTCGCCTCGTCCTTGGAGGGAAGCGCACCTAGTGGTCAAAATCTGACGGATGGAACCCATGCTCTGGGTCCGCTCCCGACCCCTTGCCGACCCTCGGAAGGTCCGCTCCCAGGCTGTCGAGGCAAAGGCCAACGACCGGTCCGCTGTCGGATGGGAAGTCACCGAAGCAGACGTTTATTTCGGGGGTAATAGCTCGATGGCTTAGCGCCGAAACTGCCTCAGAACCGGGTCGTTAGGTTGGTAAGCCATTCCGGCGAGGCGGTCACCAGCGCCGTCTCCATGGCCTTGTCGTAGCCTGAGAGGATCACGCCCCCACTCACGGCCAGGATCAGGCCGAGAGCCCCCTTCAGACCCTTGCCGGCGCTCATGATTCGGTCGCGCCAGTGCATCAGCACTTCTCGCGATAGGGTACCGAGCAGCAGCAACGGCAGCGCTGCCCCCAGGCCGAATAGGAACATGGTCAGGGCAACGGCGGTAAGGTCTTTGCCCTGGGACGCCATGAGGGACGCGGCCCCGAGCGTCGGGCCGACGCAGGGGCTCCAGACCGCACCAAGCAGCAGGCCGACGCCGAACTGGCCGAACAGGCCTGCTGTCGAAAATCCGCCGAAGCGGCTTTCCGTCCAATTGCTCAATGGACCGGCCGCCACCGCAAGCTGCGTCTGCGCCGCCGGCACCATCAGGACGAGGCCGGTCAGCACCAGCAGGATCGCGGCGACGGTCCTGAAGATATCGGTGTCGAGGCCGATGGCGAAGCCCACCGTGGCGACGAACAGCCCGATCACCACGAACGACAGGGCCAGACCGGCCGCCAGGGCCGCCGGCCCGAGCCGGTGTTCGGACGCCGCCGCACCGAGCACCAAGGGCAGCAGCGGCAGCACGCAGGGCGAGAGCACCGAGAGGATGCCGGCGAGGAACGCCAGACCGAGGGTGGTCAGCATAACCGGACCTCAGAGCGCCTTCTCCGCCAGCCCCTCGATCCATTCGGGCTGCGTCTCGCCGATAGAGCGGCCCACCTCCTTGTCGCCCTTGAACACGATCAGCGTGCTCTGTATGCGGGCGTTCAGGGTTTTCAGTGAAGGCTTCTGGCTGTCGAAGTCGACGTCGAAGACCTGCAGGTCCTTGAAGCGCGGGTCTGCACCGAGCTTCGAGAGGATCGGCTTCTGGGTCTTGCAGATCGGGCACCAGGGCGCGCTGATTTCGACGAGGATGGGTTTGCCGGCCTTCTGCGCGGCGGCCAGGGCCTCGGGCGTGTACGGCACGAAGTCCGCGGCTCGGGCTGCGGGAAGCCCGATCGACGCCATGGCGACGAGGGCAAGTAGGGAGCGACGGATCATTGATGTCGGCCTTTCGGATGGAGGGGAGCCGCCGGTCATTGGCCGGCGGTCACTGGTGGTCGTGCGGCCCATGGCTTGTCCGGTCGCGACACCGCGGTGTCGTGGCCGTCCTGCAAGCCGTCGATGCCCTGCGGGAACCAGTGCACCTGCCGGTAGCCCAGCCCGACGAGGCGCTTGCCAAGGTTCCAGCTGCCCCAGCAATCCGGATGGCAGTAGGTGACCACGGGGCGGTAGAGGTCGCCACCGGTGAGATCGGCGACCCGCGCCTTCAGCGTCGCCTGGGCGGCCGCGTCGAGATCGCCGTCGCCGGAGCCCGGCAGCCAAGTGCTGCCGGGGATGTTGCGATGGACGGGGAACCAGAGGCCGCCCGGCGGCAGGCCCGCCGGCTTGTGGTCGAGGTCCGATACGTCGAGGAGCACCGGCTTGCGCTCCGCGACCAGCTTGGCCAGCGTAACGGCGTCGACCACCGTCGCACCCTTCAGGGTCGGCGGGGTGTAGCCGTGGAGAGCGCCCTGCCAGTAGCCCTCCGGCTCCTGCACGCCGACGGGGGAATCGGCGGGCGCCGCCGCGATTAGGAAGACGGCGGCCGCAGCGGCGATGGGAAGGCGGTACATGCCCGGCTCAGTTGCTCGCCGCGCGGACCGGGAAGCTCTTCTCCCAGTGGCCGCCCTGGTTGTCGGAGGCGGTGACCTTCATCGGGCCGCTGCCCTCGGGCAGGTAGGCGAATTTGATCACCGGGTTCGAGGAGATCGAGATGTCCCCGTCCATCGTGAACACGCTCTTGTCGCCGTAGCTGACCGTGATCTTCTGGATGTAGCGGGCCGGCGTGTAGTCGCGGGAGACCTGGTTCATCTGCATGCCCGAGAAGTTTGGGTGGCGGATCATCAGGGTCGCCTGGACGGGCTTACCGGGCTGCGTCTCGCCGAACTTCATGCGCATGTCGCCCATGCCTTGCATGGCCTCCTCGTCACTCATGCCCATCGGGGCCGAGCAGCCGCCGGACGCCTTCACGTACTCGGTCGACTCGACGAACGAGCCGTCCTTCATCTGCGCCACGGCATGGACGTCGGTGTAGTTGTTCACGCGGACCCGCAGCTTGAGCTCGCCCGGGTCAGCGGCGGGGCCGAAGACGAAGTGGGCGGCGTAGGGCGTCGGGTTGTCGTCGATGATGAGCGACAGCTCCGCGATCTTGTCCTTGTCCGGCATCGTCAGGGTGATAGGCACCAGGGAGGCATCTTCCGCGCGCTTCGGCGCGTCGATCCTCACCGCGCCGCTGCCCGGCTGGATCGTCTTGTCCGGGAAGATCTGCTGCTTGATCTCGCCCCAGCGCTCGGCCCTCTGAGCCTCGCTGTCGCCGGCCGCGGCGAAGACGGCTCCGCTGGAGATGACACCGGCCAGGGCAAGTCCCGAAAGCATGGCAGACGTCGGGCGCAGCATTCTCATGGCGTTCTCTCCTGAATTTTTAGGCGATGGGCCCGTCGTTCGCGGACCTCCTTGAGGGTAGGCTTAGAATGCGGTCCGACCGATGTCTGTGACCTGGGTCACAGAAGCCCCGCAATGATCACGATTTCGGGAAAACACGAAGCGGCTCAGTGCCCTTCGTCGGTCACCGCGCGGTCAGCATTGACGAGGACCGACCACTCCTGGGCGGCGCGCGCCGCCCCCGCGGCCAGCAAGGGCAGGGTGCGGATGCGCATGGTGGCTCTCCCGTGATCGCCGGGGATCGCGTGGACGATGTGGATCGTCGGGCCGGGTCCCGGCTTATGGACCATGGTGGGAAATGGTAGACTGAATGTGCCGCCTGTGTTTGTGACCCAGGTCACGCAGGCCATGGCCGGCGGGAGAAACTTCCAAGAACGACCGGACGATCCCGCATCGTACCGGCGACAGGCGGACGCCACGCATGCCGGAATCCCATCAGATCGAGCGCTGGATCGAGCGCTTTCCCCTCATCAGGAATTTCTCCGCCTCTCACCTACAGATCGCGCGAGGCACGGTGCATTTTCCGGTCCTAGAGGCCGGCGCCGTCGCCTACGAGCTCGACGGGGCCTGCGCGAACTACCTCATGTGCATCGACGGCCGGACCCGGGTGTTTCGGATGTCGGAGGGCGGGCGCGAGGTCCTGATCTACAAGGTCGGCGCCGGCGGCACTTGTGTGCTAACCACGCAATGCCTGCTCGCGGGCGGCGGCTTCCCGGCAGAGAGCATCGCCGAGGAACGCACCGAGCTGGCCGCGATCCCGACGGACACGTTCAAGCAGCTCATGGCCGAGAGTTCTGAGTTCCGGGCCTTCGTGCTGGACGACTACACGAGGCTGATGGCGAGCATGTTCACGCTGATCGAGGAGGTGGCGTTCGCACCTTTGGAGCAGCGTCTGGCCAGACGATTGCTGATGGAAGCCGATCCCGATCGCCTGGTCCACAAGACCCACCAGCAACTCGCCTCCGACGTCGGCAGTGTGCGTGAGGTGGTCAGCCGAATCCTGGCGCAGTGGGCCGAGAGCGGGCTGGTGGTGCTTCGGCGTGGCCAGATCGAGCTGGCCGACCGCGCCGCCTTGGCCTCCAACCGCCTGCATTGAGGGCGGGTCCGCACTTGGCGGCCGGCTAGTCGAGAAGCATCCCCGGAAGCGGCATGGTCCCCTTCATCGCGACGGTCTCACCGCCGGACGGTCCCGACATCCGCGCCCCTGAGGCCTATCGGGTCATCGTCCTGGCGCAGCACCGGACGGGCGCCGAGGGGGCGATCCGGGCCTACTTCGACGCGAACCACGCGGGCTCGGAGCACACCGTCAGGTTCGAAACTGCCTGGGCCAGCCCGGACTTCCTCAAGTCCGCCGGTCTCAGGCTAGGCGAGGTCCGCAGGTTCGATCCCCGATCGGTCCGTTAGCAGGGTTGAATTTCGCCGGTCTCCGGAAATGATGGCGCCCCGGCGGCCGACCCTCTCCGAGAAGGAACCCGATGGACCCGATGGCGAAGGCATGGGCCGACAGGTTTGAGCGCTTGGCGCCGGACAATCCGCGCTTCGCGCAGGACGTACGAGCGCTTCTGGACCGTCTGAAGAATGCCATTGGTCATCGAGGGGATTTCGTCCTGGCGCTCGATGACATCGCATGCCGATTGGAGCGCCGCGACCGTTCGGGCACCGCTACGCTCCTTGCCCTCATCCACGAACGGCAACGGCCGGGCCCGCCCGGCCACGTCTCGCTGGACACGTCCCACAACCGCGCTCCGCCGGCCCCGTCGATGACGCGATGACGGATACCGTTGGTCTCGCCCGGCGCACCTGCGTGCCCATGCCCGAGGCGCGATGTCCCTCGTGGTTTTGCCGCGGTGGTTCGCCGGGGCGCGGGGCGGAATTGACCGAGGACGACTTGGTCAGGATCCCGGAACGCGAGCGGCCCTGGATCACCCATGCCGCTGCGAGGTCGCTGAAGTGCAGCTACTGCGGCTGCGTCTACAAGCCGGGTCAAACCCCATGGATCGACGGGTTTCTCGACGATGGCATCGGGAATTCCTGGATCGCGGCGAAGCACGATGCCGTATCGGATTGAGCCTAGGACGATACGGCGGTGTGGCGCGCGAAGGTGGCCTCAGGGCCGTTTCGCCGTGCGGCCAAGGCAAGGCATCAACTGGGAATGAACGACATGGACGCTGCCCTTCGCGTCGAGCCGCGGAAGATCGAATTCACGACCTACGGTACGGGAATGGCTCCAGTATGGTCGGTCACCTTCGCGCTGCACGGGGGCACCGGTTACGAGCACCGATGCACGGTCATCGTCCCTGGCCAGGGGCATGACGACATCACCGAGGTCTGCGTAAGGGCCCGGGAAGAGCTCATCCGCATCTGTTCGCTGACCGCTGCGAGTACCGTTCCGCAGCAGGACGAAGCGGACAAAGCGCCACCTCCTCAACCAATTGGCCGTCCAACGAGAGGGCGCTCCCGACGAGAGGCCTGATAAGGGCGCGGCGCGATCATTCCACCGACAGCCCCGCCCCGACGCCCGCTCGGCTTCCCATGGGAAAGCGGCTGCGGACCGGTCGGGTCCGCAGCCGTCGACCGGAATGGCGTCAGCGACGGCAGCGTCCGCCGGGACCGCGGTAGAGCCCGGGCGGGCAACCGCGCGGCGCGCCGGTGATCGCCTGCCGGATTGCGCCGCGCGGACCCCTGTTCAGTCGGCAGCCGCCGAAGGGGCCTCGGTGGGCACCGAAGCCGCAGCCAGCACGGACTTGGACGACGGGGGCGTCGAGGCTGGTCATTCCGGCAGCCACGGGCAAGGCCTGGGCCTGGCCCGCCACGAACAGGGTCGTCGCCGCGGCGACGATGAGACAGGGCAGCTTCATGTTCTCTCCTTGGGCATGGGGCGGCCGCGTCCCTTCGGCCGCGCCGCCGGGTGAAAGGTATGTCGGGGCCGTTCGCCGGCCGGTCGCCGTCACTTGGTCCGGCAAGGACGCTCGGCGGCGGTGAAGCGACCGTCGTGGTCGGCGTCGAGACGCTCGAAGCGCTTGCCGAACGTGGCGTCGATCTCCTGGGCCGTGAGGAAGCCGTCGCCGTCGGCGTCGATGGCTCGGAAGCGCGCGGCCGGATCGGCCGGACCCTTTTCAGGCCGGGCGGCCCACCAATCCGTCCACTCGCTCCGCGCGATGCGTCCGTCACCATCGGCGTCTGCACGCATCAGTCGCGTCCGGTGCCGCGTCTGGAACGTCGCGAGATCCACCCCGGCGGCCAGGCGGTCGGCCGGCGCCGCCGGAGCGGCCGAGGGTGTCTGGGCCATGGCGCCCGTCGCGGCGGCGAGGGCGGCAAGCGTCAGGCAGATGCATCGTCTCGGCATGGACGGCTCCCATTCGCGGCATGACGGTCGGGGACAGTCCGCCCCCGACCGTTCGGTGATCAAGGTCCGGTCACCAGCGGCGATGCCAGCCGCCGCGCCAGCCGGCGTGGCGGTAGCCGCCCCAGCGATGCCAGCGCGGTCCGCCCCAACCGAAGCGACGCGGGCCGTAAAACGCCGGTCGGAAGGCGTAGGGCGCATAGAACGGCCTCGGCCCGAGATTGGGCCGGCAATAGCCGTAGAAGCCGCGGTGGAAGCCCAGGCCGCAACCGTCGCGCGCCTCGGCTGCGCCGGCGGTCGCCAGCGGGGCTGCCAACCCGACGGCCAGCAGGGCCACCGGGAGAAGGCGTCTCATTAGGGTCGGTGCATGCTCCGTGTCCGTCGTCATCGTCTCGTTCTCCGATGCTCGGTTGCTAAGGTCGGGACGATGCCACCGACCTGTCGCAGGCGTTTGCCGGGGGCGCCCGAATGTGTCGCGAGCGGTCGCGGTGCCGAGCCGGCCGATACAATTTGCGACATTCTTTCCGGCATGGCCGGCGACCAGGCGCGTTAAGGCCTCTCATCGGAGGGGAAGCACATGGACGACGCTCACGTCCTGGTGGTCGACGACCATCGCGACATCCGCGACCCGCTCGCGGCCTATCTCAAGCGGCACGACCTCAGGGTCAGCATCGCGGCCGACGCGGCGGCGGCGCGCGCATTGCTCGCGAACGCCGCGGTCGACTTGGTCGTCCTCGACGTGATGATGCCGGGTGAGGACGGGCTGTCTCTGTGCCGGCACATCCGCGAGGCCTACGACACGCCAGTCATCCTGCTGACGGCCCTAGCCGAGCGGACCGACCGGATCGTCGGCCTGGAGATCGGCGCGGACGACTACGTCACGAAGCCGTTCGACCCGCGCGAGCTCCTCGCCCGCGTCAAGAACCTCCTCAGGCGCTCGCGAGCGCTGCCCCGCGGCCGCGACGAGGCGGACGGGCGCAGGCTCGCCTTCGACCGCTGGACGCTCGACACAGGGCGGCGCGAGCTCTTCGACGAGACCGACACCGCCGTGGCGCTCAGCACCGCCGAGTTCCGCCTTCTCGCGGCGCTAGTCCGGCATCCGCGGGTGGTGCTCTCCCGCGACCAGCTCCTCGACCTGACGAGCGGTCGGACGGCGGAGGCGTTCGACCGCAGCATCGACAACCAGGTCAGCCGTCTGCGGCGCAAGCTGGAGCGCGACCCGTCCGCTCCCGCCCTCCTCAAAACCGTTTGGGGTGGCGGCTACGTGCTGGCCGCCGACGTGAGGACCGTGCCGTGACACTCGTGCCGCGCTCGCTGGGCGGGCGGCTGACCATGCTGCTCGTGCTCGCCGTGGTCGGGGCGCAGTCCGTGGCCTTCGCAATGTTCGCCCAGGAATCCACGCGCGTCGGTCGCGCGGCGGCCCGGACCCAAGTTGTCGACCGCGTCGCCACGCTGGTGCGCCTGCTCGACGCCGTGCCGGCCGGTGCGGCCCCGGGCGTGATCGCGGCCTACGGCTCGCCGCGCCATCGGTTCAGCGTCGGCACCGACAGCCTAGTGCCCGAAGTGGCCATGGAAGCGGATGCGCTTCGGTTCGCGCGACGCCTCGACCGTCGGGTCGGCGGCGCTGCCGGCCAAGCTCGGATCGCCCTCGTCGATCGGGACAGCGAGACCGACGGACGGACGGACCGGCTTTCGGGCAAGCCCCAGGCGCTGCACGTCTCCGTGCGGCTCGACGACGGCCGCTGGCTAAATGCCGAGGCTCCGCTGGCGCTCCCGACGCCGCCCTGGATGCGCATCGGCCTCATCCAGATCCTGGCCAGCATCGTCGCGATCCTTGCGGTCGTCGGCATCGCGATGCGCGCGATCGTGGGGCCCGTCGCGGCGCTGGCACACGCCGCGGAGATGGCGGGACGCGGCGAGACGGTCGCGCCCCTGACCGAGAGGGGCCCGCGGGAGCTGCGCACCATGACCGCGGCCTTCAACGAGATGCAGGCGCGCTCGCGCGCCTTCGTGGCCGACCGCACCCAGATGCTGGCGGCGATCAGCCACGACCTGCGCACGCCCATCGCCTCGTTGTGGCTCAGGGCCGAGATGGTCGAAGACACCGCGCTGCGGGGCGCGATGGTTCGGACAATCTCGGACATGGGGCGGATGGTCGACGCAACCCTCGCCTTCGCCCGCGACGACGCCCTCGACGAGGACAGCGGACCGTTAGACCTCGCCGCCCTGCTCCGTCGCCTCGCGGACGATCACACGATCCTGGGGAGGGACGTGACCGTCGCAGGCCCAGCCACCTTCCAGTTCCAAGGACGCGCCTCGGCGTTGCGGCGCGCCCTCGAGAACCTCGTCGAGAACGCGGTGCAGTACGGCAACCGTGCCCGGATCGTTTTGGAGCTCGGACAAGCCGGTGCCCGTATCCTCGTCGACGACGACGGCCCCGGCATCCCCCCGGAGGCGGTAGAGGCAATGTTCGCCCCGTTTGCGCGCCTCGAAAGGTCGAGGAACACGGAGACGGGCGGGACCGGTCTCGGGCTGGCCATTGCACGGTCGGCCATCCGAGCCCATGGCGGCGACATCAGGATGCTTAACCGGGCGGGCCGTGGCCTGCGCGCCGAGGTGACGCTACCGATGTCGGAGTCCAGTAGCGCCTGGTGAAGGGACGGCGTTTCGGCGCAGCGCCGTGACGGCCGTCGGGATCTGGGTGGTCGGCATTTTGGCAGCCGTGAGCGGTCCCGGCCCATACGGGCTCTGATACGGGATCGCAAAAGGGGCCAAACTGTCTTCGCTTGACGCTCCCGGGCCCGACGGGCTTTAGCGGAGGCGCCGCGTGGCCACGGCATCAACGAAATTCCGCATCTCGCCCGACGGCATCTGTCGTCAATAACCCGCTTGTCGAGACCAAGCCTCCAGGCGAGATAGCGCCAGCCAGGCTCGCAATGAAGCGCCTCGATTAAATCGGCTTGATCCTCGACCTAGGGCGTCGTCCGAGTAAGACCGTTGCCGACAAGGTCGGCCGCCTGCCGACGATGCGCGTCAGCGACGTCGTCGAGGCCAATCTTGGGGTCGACCGATGTCTTACTCTGTGACGCTCACCCGCACCCGGTGCCAGCAGGTGCAAAGGTAGCCTTTGTGGTTCCAGGTGTCGTCCGGCAGCGCCGGCTGCGTCTGGCCGGCCGCGTCCCAGGCGCGGACAGCAAGCTCGTGCTCACCTGGAGGCAGATCGAGTTCCACGCTCCAGAATGTCCAGGCGAACGGCGCATCCGGCTCGTGCTCCAGTCCAGCCTGCATCCAGGACCGGCCTCCGTTCCCGGAGACGTCGACACGGACGATGGCCCTGTCGCCGCTCACCGCGTAGCCGCGAACCCAGTTTTGTCCGGCCTCGAGGGCAGCTCCGCGTTCCGGCTCGCAGATCGCGGCGTTCAGCGGCATCGTTTCGATGGTGTGTCCCTTGGTCGGGTCCGCCGTCTCGGCGGTCACGTCGGGCGGGTACAGCTTGTAATCGTCGGCCTGGATCGGATTATCGGACGGGTGGTCCTGCACGGCGAGGCGCCGGAGCCATTTGGGGCTGCGCACGCCGGCAAAGCCCGGCACGACCGCGCGGACCGGGTAGCCGTGCTCGGGCAGCAATGCTTCACCGTTCATGACGTAGGCGAGCAAGGTCTCGGGCGCCATCGCCTTGCCGAGTGGGATCGAGGCGCCGTACGGGCGGCCTTCCACCCTATCGTGGCTCTCGAAGGCCACATGGAGATCCGCGCCATCCGCGACACCGGCCTCGCGCAGGATGTCGCCAAGGCGGACCCCGGTCCACGCAGCCGTCCCGATGGCTCCGGCATCCCATGGGTCACCCGATACCGGGGCAACCGCTCGCAGGTCGGCGCGACGGTTGCCGGCGCATTGCAGCGTTGCCGTGACCGTGGTTTCCGGGAAGCGGGTCCGGAGGTCGTGCAGCGAAAGCTCCAGCGTGACTCCGGTTCCGCCATCGACGGTCAGGCGCCAGGTGTCCGGGTCGAGGTCCGGCAGATCGCCGTGCGAGCGGACATAGAAGTCCTCGGCCGGAGTCCGATAGGAGGCACGCAGTCGGCCGAGCGGCGGTTCGGCATTGTAGGGCTGATCGCCATGGACGATCAGACGAGCCTTTCGCTCGGACAGGCTCGACATCGGGGCTCCCGTTCGGGTGGGGACACAGGAGTGAACGCGCCGGCGCTGCTAAGGCTCAATCGACGACCACGAGACTGCCGGGGCGACGTCGTCACGCACGCGATCCCCCCATACCGCAGATCGGTTTCGGTCCTGGGGTGCGTGAACGACTACCTCGCGGTGTGGATGTTCGGCGGCCCGAGATGCTGGAGAAAATCCGGTTTGCCGAGGCTCACGCCAGCGCTGCGGAGGATCCCGTAGGCTGTGGTCGCATGGAAGAAGAAGTTCGGAAGCGCGAAGCCGGTGAGATAGGCCTGCCCGGTGAAGCGGTATCCCATGCCGTTGGGGAACTTCAGCTCCACCTCCCGCTCCGCGCCCGAGGCCAGTGCGGCCGGATCGACGCCCTCGACGAAGGCAATTGTTCTGGCACAGCGCTCCTTGAGTTCGGCGAAGGTCGCCTCAACGTCGGGCATTGAAGGCGCATCGATTCCGGCGAGGCGTGCCACCGCGTTCTTCGCGCTGTCGGACGCCATTTGATACTGGGCCGGCAGGGGCCTCATATTCGGAGCCAGCCGCCCGATGAGCAACTCGGCTTCCGGCTTCTCCGATGCCGCCTTGTTGAGCCACGCGCTCATGCTGCTAAGCGCGTTGACGAAGACCGGGACGCTGACGTCGTGGATGCTGATGCTCATCCGGGCTAGCTAAGGCACCTGCCATCATAGACGCGGTGATAAGGCGCACACCGCGCAAGGGTGCGTCAAGCGCCGAAGAGAGGGATCGGCTGCCCCATGCTGGGTCGACCAGCCTGATGGGCTATCGCTGTCCGATACCGATGCGGGTACCGAGCGCGTCCGGCGCCGGATTGCTGCAGGCGAAACGCGGCGGCGGCGGCGGTCCGGCAAGCCCCGTCTGCGCGTTCACCGACAATCCCCCCGTGACGGTTTTCTGCGGAGGCGCTCCCTCGGCCGTCGTTGTCGCTTCCATGAACCTGACGCTGCCGTCGGGCGCTTTCGCAAGAACGATGTCGATCCTCGCGCTCGGCCGCGTGCCGTCTTTTCCGAATCGCATCTGATACGGCAGCGGCAATTCCTCGAAGGTCGAGAAGCCGCTCGCGTGGAGCCTGCCCTCGCTGTCAATCAAGGCTCGGCGAACGACCATCCGAGCTTGCGTGCCATTGCCAAATTCGGTTTCGCTGACGACGTTGCCGCCCTCGATTGGCCGATAGGTCACATACCAATTCCGCCCTGAGGCGGGCTCCCGGCAATCGTTGGACCATGTTCCGACGAGACCGAACCTTGCGTAGGCTTCTGCAGGTAAAATTGGATTCTCCACCGTCTCCAGCCTTCTCGTGAGCTCCGAGATACTCGTCCACCAAGTATCCACCCCACCCTGTTGTTGGGCGATGGCCATGCCCGAGGTTCCCAGCAGCAGGAGGGCAGACGTGACAGAAATCTTCATCATGCCGGCGGACCTAGTGGAGGGCGATTGGTACTCGATCATCAGCTCGGAGGTCGCCCCGGCCGTCGACGTCGAGCTGCCGTCTCGGCAAAACGTGATGCTGCCAGCCGTGACGTCGATGGGCGGGCGACAGGACATCGTGCAGTTCGACGTCGCGGTGGCGCTCAAGTCCCGATGAATACTCACGAACAATAAGGACCGCAACCACACCGTCAGGCTTCTGATGCTTGGTAAGGCCAGATTCGTGTCCGCTTTCAGGCGAGGGTGGCGACCGCTCATGCGACCGAATTGGGTTGGGAACCGCCTGGCTGCTTTCGGTTGCAGCCTCTCTAGAACCGGGCATCGACCAGTCCTTCACGATGTCGCGCAGCGTCGCCGATCCGGTCGACGCCCGGTGCAAAAATGCTAAACGACAAGATCGCAGGGGGACGCGGATCTTGTCGGTCATCGAGCGGCACCACACGACACAGGCAGGGTCCGGTGACACCGCCATGGTTTTCGCTCATGGCTTCGGGTGCGACCAGAACATGTGGCGGTCGGTGGCGCCCGCCTTCAAGGACCGTTATCGCACGATCCTGTTCGACCATGTCGGTGCGGGCGGCTCGGACTTCTCTGCCTACGACCCGGCCAAGTATGCCTCACTCGAAGGCTACGCCGACGACGTGGTCGAACTATCTCGCGCCCTCGGCGTAGAGCGCGGTGTCTTCGTCGGCCACTCGGTTAGCGCCATGGTCGGCATCCTCGCCTCGAAGAAGGCGCCCGAGCTTTTCGAAAGCCTCGTCCTCGTCTGTCCCTCTCCGCGATACGTCGATGATGAGGATTATGTCGGCGGCTTCACCCGAACACAGGTCGACGAGCTTCTCGAATTCCTCGACAGCAATCACATGGGCTGGTCAGAGGCGATGGCCCCTACGATCATGGGCAACCCGGATCGCCCGGAACTCGGACAGGAACTCACCAACAGCTTCTGCCGCACAAACCCGGACATCGCCAAGCGCTTCGCCCGGACCACGTTCCTGGCGGACAACCGAGCCGACCTACAAGGCGTGACTGCGCGTTGCCTCGTGATCCAGTGCTCGGAGGACGTGATCGCGCCTATTGAGGTCGGGGAGTACGTGCACCGCAACCTGCCGGGCAGCGAACTGGTCCTGCTTGATGCGACCGGGCACTGTCCAAACCTGAGCGCGCCGGAGGCGACGACCGCAGCGATCGAGGCGTTTCTTCGAGGCCAATGACGTGGACGAGGTGACGCCCATCCTCCGGGCCCAAGAGGCGGACGACCTCGAAGACCTGTTCGAGAACGCCCCCTGCGGCTACGCCTCGACTCTGCCGAATGGACGCTTGTCGAGGGTCAACCGGACGCTTGCGACGTGGACGGGATACACGGCCGAGCAACTCGTCGGCCGCCGCTTCCTCGACCTCCTGAACATCGCCGGCAAGATCTACTACGAGACCCACTTCGCGCCGCTGTTGCGGATGCAGGGCTTTTTCAACGAGGTTGCCCTCGACATCGTGCGAGCGGATGGGGCGGCTCTGCCGGTCCTAGTGAACGCGGTGGCCCGGCGGGACGATGCCGGTGAACTCCGGTTTATCCGGATCACGGTGTTCAACGCCTCCGACCGGCGGCGCTACGAGCGCGATCTCCTCGAAGCTCGGCGTACCGCCGACGAAGCCCGGGTCGCGTTGCAAGACCTCAACGCGACGCTGGAGGCCCAGGTCGCAAAGCGGACGGCGCAGCGCGATCGGGCTTGGCGTTTGTCGCAGGAATTGCTCGTCGTAGCTCTCCCAGATGGCACGTTCGAGAGCGTGAACCCGACTTGGACCGAGCTTCTTGGCTGGTGGGAGGATGAGCTTATCGGCGCATCATTCGTGGAGAGAACGCACCCTGACGACCTGACTGCGACCTTGGCCGTGTTCGATGGCATCCTGGAGCGTCCGCTCACGATCCCCCATGCCTCCCGCTTCCGGCACAAGGGTGGCTCGTACCGCTGGTTCGCCTGGACGGCCGCGTTTGAGGATGGTCGCGTCTACGCCTCAGGACGAGACATCACGCTCGAACGGGAGCAGGCCGAGGCACTGCGCCAGTCGCAGAAGATGGAAGCCGTGGGACAGCTCACCGGCGGCCTCGCGCACGACTTCAATAACCTGCTGGCCGGCATCTCCGGTTCGCTGGAGATGATGCAGAACCGCATGCAGCAGGGGCGCTTCAACGACGTCGAGCGTTACATGTCGGTAGCACAAGGAGCATCGAAGCGGGCTGCTGCTCTCACCCACCGTCTGCTCGCATTCTCGCGCCGCCAGATCCTAGACCCGAAGCCCACCGACGTGAACCGGCTCGTCGCCGGCATGCAGGAGATGGTCCAACGCACGGTCGGCCCGGGCATCTCCGTCGAGGTGGTCGGTGCCTCCGGCCTTTGGGCCGCCCTGGTCGATCCACCGCAGCTTGAGAACGCGCTCTTAAACCTGTGCATCAACGCCCGCGACGCAATGCCGGACGGTGGGCGCATCACCGTCGAGACCGCGAACAAGTGGCTCGACGAAAGCTCTTCTCGGAAGCTCGGCATGCCCGAAGGGCAGTACTTGTCTCTGTGCGTGACCGACACCGGCATTGGCATGAGCAAGGATGTGATCGCGCGGGTATTCGAGCCGTTCTTCACGACCAAGCCGATCGGCGAGGGAACCGGCCTTGGCCTGTCGATGATCTATGGGTTCGCCCAACAATCCGGCGGGCAGGTGCGGATCTACTCCGAGGTCGGCGAGGGAAGCACGGTGTGCATCTACCTGCCGCGCCACTACGGCGAGGTCGCTTTCGACGATCCGATAGCCAAGCTCACCGTACTTCCCCGCTCCGAGCAGGGCGAGACCGTTCTTGTCGTGGACGACGAGCCGTCCGTGCGAATGCTCGTCACCGACATCCTCGACGACCTCGGTTACACGTCCATCGAGGCGGGCGACAGCGCTGCGGGGCTGAAGGTCCTTCTGTCCGACGTGCGCATCGACCTGCTGGTGACCGATGTCGGCCTGCCCGGTGGCATGAACGGGCGGCAGATGGCGGACGCGGCCCGTGTTTCCCGACCGGACCTAAAGGTCTTGTTCGTCACCGGCTACGCCGAGAACGCTCTTCTAAGCAATGGCCATCTCGTGCCGGGTATGGCGGTGCTGACCAAGCCGTTCCCGATCGAGATTATGGCCGCGCGCATCCGCTCCATGATCGAGGCAAAGCGGTAGAAAGCGCGCGACACAACCGTCGGCTTCCGGATGAAGGTCTAGGATCGGCTCCTCTCCCCGAACGTAAGTTGCCGGACGGCCGACAAATGGCCCTTCTTGCTAAGGATCGGGCGTACGAGTTTGCGTTTGACCAACTTGTCCAAATGACCTGAGCTTTTGGTGGGGCATCAATACGGGAGCGCTTCGAGCTGCCGGAGTTCAGATTGTCCGACCAATCCGTCAGTGGCCAGTGAACAGCATCCAGAGGGCCATGCCGACCATCATCACGTTCTCCGTGAGGGAAACGAAGCCAAGCGGTACGTTGCCCGATCCTCCGACGCAGGCGCACTTGATCTCGCGCTTCTCGACGTAGACCGCCTTGAACACCGAGACGGCGCCGATCGTGCCGATGAACAGAGCGACCGGGATCGACAGCCAATTCAGCGCGCCCGCGACCATGAGGATGCCGGCCAGTGCCTCGCAGAACGGGTAGGCGTAGGCGTAGCGCACCCAGCGCCGGGCGAGCAGGTCGTAGCCGAGGAACATCGACGAGAAGCTCTCGATGTCCTGCAACTTGAGGACTGCCAGGATGCACATGCTGAAGGCGATGAACCACTCGCCCGCCCGCACCATCAGCGGCGTGCCGAAGGCGGCGTAGCTCGCCGACAGCGCCATCAGCGCGGTCATCGCGAACACCGCTACCACGGGCGTGTAGCTCGTCGCCTTCGGATCGGCGACTGGCTTGCCGAGATGGCGGCGCAGGTCGTCGTAGCCGCCGATGCGCTCGCCCGCGATAAATGTCTGAGGCGTCGTCTTGACGCCATGCTCGGCCTTGAATCGGTCGGTCTCTTCGCGCGTCGTCAGCCAGTGGTCTTCGACCTTGAAGCCCTCGCGTTCGAGCAAATCCTTGGTCTTCAGGCCGTAGGGGCAGACGTGCTTTTCCAACACCATACGGTGGACAGTGGCCCTGCGGGTGGTGTCGAGCATCGGAAAATCCTTGTCTGAATGCGTCGGGGATTGCGACAGCCTTAACCCCGACAACGCGAGGCCGGCGGCCGGCTTTCCATCGTGCGCCTCGCGGCTGCTAAGCGCCCGAGATGCGGCGTCCCACCGTTGGAAGGTCAAGGACCGACCGAATTAAGGGCCGTGCGCCATTCTCGATGAAGTTCGTCACAACCTTAGGGCCTGAGGTAAGGAACGTCCGGGACGGGTGATTGTTTGAGGACTTCCGACCGTTGCGGAGTTTTGTCTCGTATTCCTCGCTGGTCCACCGCCTGGACAACCGTCGTCCCGACGAACGGCTCGCATCCCGCGCCCTCAGGATCCTGGTCCCGATGAAGCTCTCGTTCGCTCTCGCTGCTGCGGTCGCGGCGTTCCTGCTCGGACAGCCTGCTATCGCCGAGCCCGCCACCCCACCCATCGAGGCGCTCTCGGTGGAGGCCTCGCCGACCAGCTACGTCCAGTTCCGGCGCTTCGGGCACCGGCACCACGGCTTCCAACGCGGTTATGGATACGGGCGCGGCTCCGGCTATCGTCGCGGACCGGGCGTCGGCGCGGCGGTCGGCGCTGGCGTCGTGGGTCTCGCCACTGGAGCCATCATCCGGAGCGCCATCGCCAACTCGCAGGCCCAGGCGACGAAAGGCGCGCCGGGCTCCCAGGCCGTGGCCGCATGCGCCCGCCGGTTCCGATCCTACGACGCGTCGAGCGGAAGCTACCTCGGAACTGACGGCGACAGGCACGCCTGTCCGTAGGCTGGCGATGCTCGCGGGCCGCTCCTGGGTCCGCAGCCTCCCGAGTAAGTTGCCCGTCCTGGCTCTGGGCCAGACCACCCCACCCCGGCGCACGAAGAACGCGATCCATGTCGAAATATAGGGTTTACGGGCCTGGGGAGCGCCCAGCGGCGCTGGAGCGGCGCCGATTGCGCAAGATGGCGCGGTCGGCCCATGGCTACGTCCGCGGCAATACCCGGCAGTTCTATCGATGGCTCGACGAGATGCCCGAACTTGTACTGCCCGAGACGCAACCGATCTGGATCTGCGGTGACTGCCACATTGAGAACCTCGGTGCTCTCGCGGGCTACAACGGCGAGGTCGCGGTCCAGATCCGCGACTTCGACCAGACGGTTGTCGGCCATCCCGGCCACGACCTGATCCGGCTCAGCCTGTCGCTGGCGTCCGCCGCCCGATCCTCGGACCTGTCTGGCACCGTCACCGCGCAGATGGTCGAGGCGGTCGTACGCAACTATGCCCTGGCGCTCGCCCGGGGTCGGCGCGATGAAATCCCGTCGGCACCGAAGCTGATCGAGGCGACCCAGCGCTGCGCGTTTGACCGAACCTGGAAGCATTTGGCCAAAGACCGCCTGAAGCATCGCAGGCCGACGATCGATCACGGGAAAAAGTTCTGGCCGCTCGCTTCTGAAGAACATGCGGCCATCGTCGCGATGTTCGCACAACCGGCTATGCGTGAGCTCGTCCTCAAACTCCACCGACGGAGTGCCGACGCGCAAATCGAGGTCGTCGATGCGGCCTACTGGGTGAAGGGGTGCAGCTCCCTGGAACTGCTGCGCTACGCCGCCATCATCGGCATTCACGACGGCTCCGGGGAACCGCACTACGCCCTGTTCGACATCAAGGAAGCCGAAGCACCGGTAGCCCCGGTGGCGAGACCGGACGCGATTCCGAACGACCCGGCCGAGCGGGTGGTGGCCGGTGCGCTGGCGCTCTCTCCGCTCCTCGGGGAGCGCATGGCGGCCGGCCGGATCATGGACCGGCCGGTTTTCGTCCGTGAGTTGCTACCCCAGGACCTCAAGATCGAGGTCGACCAGTTCGCGTGCAAGCCCGCCGTCGAGGTCGCGGGCTATCTCGCCTACGTCGTGGGCGACAGCCACGCCAAACTCATGAGCGCACAGACGCGCAAGGCATGGCGACAGGAAGTCCGCAGGCGCGGCGCCCGGGAGATCGATGCGCCGGATTGGCTCTGGAACGGGGTGGTGGCGATGTCCGGACGGCATGAGGCTGGATACCTCCACCATTGCTGCGAGCACGATCTGGTCTACCGGCATTGATGGCGACACCGGAGCAATGAGCCGACGCGTTCATGTGCGGAAGCTGTCGGCGGCGGTGGCACTTGTAGCGCTCGCCCTCGCGGTGTCGTTGCCGGACGGGCTCGATTGGCCGGCCCGTGCCGCACTCCTGGCCTTCGGTGGGGCCGCGATCCTCTGGATCCTGACCGACCTAAATGCGGCCTACGTTTCCGTCGCTGCGGCCGTGTCCCTCGTCGCAGTCCGAGCCGTCGAGCAGCGGGCGCGGATCGAGGGCTTGGGCTCGAAAGTGGTGTGGCTCGTCATCGGCACCTTCGTCCTCGGTGCGGCGGTGGAGAAAAGCGGGCTCGCGGGCCGGCTCACCGCCCTGATCGCCGGGCGTGGGACCACGGTCGGCGGCCTGATGTGGCGCCTGACGCTCGGCATCGTGCCGCTCGCCTTCCTAATCCCGTCGACCTCCGGGCGGGCGACGGTGCTCCTCCCGCTGCATCGCAGCCTGACCGAGGCCGACGACGACCCCCGCCTCGCCAAGGCCGTCGGCCTGCTGATCCCAGCCCTCATCGTCATCTCAACGATCTGCAGCCTCACCGGCGCCGGCTCGCACCTCGTGACCGTCGACCTGCTGGAACGGATATCCGATCACAGCATCGGCTTCGGGCAATGGATACTTTGGGGCCTGCCGTTCGGGTTGGCCGCCTGCCTGATCACGACCTTCCTGATCGGCCGCCTGTTCCTCGACGCCGCGACGCGGGCGCGGCGGGTGGCCGAGATCGAGGCCCCGTCCGGTCCGCTCTCCGCTGTGGAATGGCGGACGGGCGCGGTGGTGCTCGCCATGCTGGGGCTCTGGCTGACGGAGGGGTATCACCCCTTCGGCATCGCCACCGTAGCGGTCGTGGGCGCGGTGATCCTGACGATGCCGGTCGTTGGCGTCCTCGACTGGGAAGAAGGCGTGAAAGCCGTGAACTGGTCGCTCGTGCTTTTCATCGCCGCCTCCCTGGTGCTCGGCCGGGCCCTGATTTCGACGGGGGCCGCGAAATGGCTGATCGGCTCGGCGCTGTCGGTGAGCGGCCTGCACGGCGACAGCCCAACCCTTCTGATTTTCCTCGGGTTGTCGGCGATCGGCCTATCGGCTCACCTCTACATGGTGTCCCATACTGCACGGGTGGTGGCGTTGTTGCCGCCGCTTTTACTGCTGGCCGACAGGCTCGGCCTCAACCCGGTCGCGGTCGCCTTCCTGGCGAATGTCGGGATGGATTACTGCCTCACCCTGCCGGTCTCATCGAAGGCCTTGCTGATCTTCAGCGTAGTTTCCCGATCGCCGGCACGCGCATCGTTCGACCCGATGGCGGCAGCGGTGATCCGTTGCGCGCCGTAATCATTGGAGCTTGGCGGAAGTTTTTTAATTGCGCGCGATAAGCTCGCGCAAATGTGAGATGGCATCTTCCAAGGCGCGTCAGAGTCCTTCAAGCACGCCTGAGTGGCGCGGCTCCTTGATTTTCGAGGCCAGCATGTGATGTCGCTCGCGATGCAGGATCGTTGAAGCGCGTCGGTCTGGCGAGGAGCGCCACGTCTGGCGTTGCCGTCAACGACAGGCCGAAGGCCCGACCATTCCGACGACGTCGGTCCTGCGCCAAGGGGATGTTGATGAACACGATGACGACCGACAAGACCAACACCGAATCGTACCCGATGGAGGGCAAGTGCCCGTTCGGCGGCGACCGCATTGGCGGGGCGTTCGGCAGCCGGCCGGCGCTGGAGAACTGGTATCCGCACCGCTTGAGGGTCGAGCTCCTTCATCACAACGGGCTCGCGGCCGATCCGCTCGGGCCCGATTTCGACTATGCCAGCGCCTTCGCGGCCATCGACCTCGACGCGCTCAAGGGGGACATCAAGCAGTTCCTGACCTCGTCCGTAGCGTGGTGGCCATCCGATTACAGCAACTACGGCCCGCAGATGATCCGCATGGCCTGGCATTCGGCCGGGACCTACCGCATCGCCGACGGGCGGGGTGGTGCCGGCACTGGGATGCAGCGTTTCGCGCCGATCTCAAGCTGGTGGGACAACGGCAATACCGACAAATCGCGCCGCCTTTTGCAGCCGATCAAGCACAAGTACGGCAACGCTCTGTCCTGGGCAGACCTGATGGTGCTCACGGGCAACTGCGCTCTGGAGATCATGGGCCTGCCGACCTACGGATTTGCCGGCGGGCGCCTCGACGCCTGGGAAGCGGATGACGCCACCTACTGGGGTCCCGAGGTCGTCGCGATGGGCTCGGTGTCGAGCTTCGACGAGATGGTCAACCGCGACCAGCGCTGGCGGGGCAAGAACGGCGACGCCGACTACGACCTCGAGAACCCGCTCGCCGCCTCCCACCAGGCGCTAATCTACGTGAACCCCGAGGGGCCCTACGCGAACGGCGACCCGCAGGGCTCGGCCAACGACATCCGCGTGACGTTCTCGCGCATGGCGATGAACGACGAGGAGACCGTGGCGCTGATTGCCGGCGGCCACGCCTTCGGCAAGAGCCACGGCATGACCCCCGCCAAGGAGAT
The DNA here is from genome assembly GCF_008040035.1 of Methylobacterium sp. WL9. Lineage (NCBI taxonomy): Bacteria > Pseudomonadati > Pseudomonadota > Alphaproteobacteria > Hyphomicrobiales > Methylobacteriaceae > Methylobacterium > Methylobacterium sp. WL9. The sequence continues at coordinate 1,916 of NZ_VRVE01000055.1, read as the reverse complement.
TGGACCTCCGCCAGAAATGGCGCCGATGGAGGCTATGGGGCTCGGCTGGCACAACCCGAAGGGCACCGGCTCGGGCAAGGACACGATGACCAACGGCATCGAGGGCAGCTGGACCTCCAACCCGACGCAATGGGATAATGACTACCTGGAGAACCTCTTCAAGTTCGACTGGGAGCAGACCAAGAGCCCAGCTGGCGCCCTGCAGTGGACTCCGAAGGATCCGAATGCGCCTAAAACCCCCGACGCCCATGTCGTGGGCCAGATGCATCCCCTCATGATGATGACGTCCGACATCGCCCTGAAGGTCGACCCGGAGTACCGCAAGGTCTGCGAGAAGTTCCTCAATGATTTCGACGCCTTCACGCAGGCCTTCTCCAAGGCGTGGTACAAGCTCACCCACCGCGACATGGGCCCGAAGCATCGCTATCTTGGTCCGGAGGTGACGATCGAAGACGGTCTGCTGTGGCAAGACCCGATCCCCGATGCCACCTACGCTCCGGTGGGCGAGGCCGACGTCGCCACCCTTAAACAGGCGATCCTGGCCCAGGGCCTCTCGGTCTCGGATCTCGCCTTCACCGCCTTCTCGGCCGCCTCGACCTACCGCGACAGCGACAAGCGCGGCGGTGCCAACGGTGGCCGTCTGGCCCTCGCCCCGCAGAAGGACTGGGCGGTCAACCGCCGGGCCGCGCCCGTGGTCGAGGCGCTCCGCGGGGTCATGGCCGAGTTCAACGGCGGCCGCACCGACGGCAAGCAGGTCTCCCTGGCCGACCTAATCGTACTCGCAGGCTGTGCCGCCGTGGAGAAGGCCGCCAGGGACGCCGGGGTTGAGACGTCCGTGCCGTTCACGCCCGGCCGGGTCGACACCACGCAGGCGCTGACCGACATCGAGATGTTCACCTGGCTCAAGCCTGTCGTGGACGGTTTCCGCAACTACGTCGACGACGGTTTCGGGGCGATGGCGCCGAGCCTGTCGCCGGAGGAGATGTTCCTCGACAAGGCCAACCTGCTTACGCTGACCGCACCGGAATGGGTGGTGCTGACCGGCGGCCTACGTGCCCTCAATGCCAATCACGACGGGTCGAACAAGGGCATATTCACCGACCGGGTGGGCGTGCTGACGACGGACTTCTTCCAGAATCTAACTGATACGAATCTGGTGTGGGATAAGATCGACGCCGCCGGGATGTCCTTTGCCCTCAAGCACCGCGAAACCGGACAGGCAAAGTTCGAGGCTACGCGCAACGATCTCGTGTTCGGATCGAACGCGCAGCTTCGCAACATCGCTGATGCCTATGCCGGCAGCGACGGCCAGCGCCGGTTCGTCGCGGATTTCGTGAGGGTCTGGGACAAGCTGATGATGCTTGATCGTTACGATGTGAAGGGCCATCGGCGTTACGGCCCCATGGCGGCCTGATCGACAACGGATAGTGCAACTCGCGCCCCCGTTTTACCATCCGGTAAGACGGGGGTGTTGACCGCCGCCTGCAGAATTAGCCGCAACAGTGCCTTCACCACCATCTTTCATCTGCTCGGCCCAGGGCGTTTGCATCCGTCAGCCGAGATCGCGGCCAGAGCTGACCTGCCTGCCCTTGCGTGAGAGGCTGCCTAGGGTCCTTCTGTGGGATGTTCCCACCCTGACCACGGTGCCAAGCACGCCCGCGCCTCTAGCTTAGCGGTGTCCAGTCCCCACCATCAGTGGCAGAGATCTGACGCTTGGTACCCACCCTGAACGTTACTGATGGGTGGGGAGCGGAACCTGACCCTTCGCCCTGAAGCGGACATTCCGCATTCGACCCTGGCTGTGTCAAAACCCCGATGATGGTACGTTCCTTCGGTCTGACCGGAGGTAGACATGGGCCGGTTTGTTGTCGGTGCCGAGCGCGATCAGACGACGCTGTTTCCGCCTTGTCTCGAGG
>NZ_VRVE01000054.1:0-28981 GCF_008040035.1 Methylobacterium sp. WL9 | reverse complement strand
ACCGACGCGATCCATACACGGATCCCGACACCCGGCGCGGGGTGGAGCAGCCCGGTAGCTCGTCAGGCTCATAACCTGAAGGTCGTAGGTTCAAATCCTACCCCCGCAACCAAATACCCCCACAGACAAAACCTCCCTCACATACCAGCGCAGCACCACAAGCCCGCAGGCGCACGCCCGCGGGCCGAAATGCGTTCAGGGCCACACACGGCTAACCGCACGACCAAGGCCACCGGGACCCCGAGAGGGGAGGGCCCCAAGGCCACGGCAGGGCCGAGGCCCGCGCTCACGCAAGATGCGAAACGCGGCGAGCCGAATGTGCCGTCAGTCCAACCCCAGCGGCCCGGACGAACCCGCACGGCGCCTGCGCTCACGCCCCCTCGCGATCGGCAGGACGGGCCGAGTCCCCGACGATCAGCGCCGCAGCTGGCGAGCATCCCCTCGCGACAGCCTCCACACACCCAACCGATAAAGATCGCCAAACCGTCGCCGACGCAGAGCGCCAGCAAGGATCGATCGGAAAACCGAGACAGTTCAGCCGCGTCGGTCCTGTTGCGAGGCTGCGCGGCGCAATGCGTCGGCAAGAGCTCCGCCTCGATCGTCCTCGGTCGCCGGTTTCGACTGCATATGCCGAGGATCGGGTCCTGAACTGCCGGGTTTCGGCGCGGCGCGGTCGATGGAATCGTCGAGGCGCATCGAGAGGCCGATCCGGTTGCGCGGGACATCGACCGACAGGACCAGAACGCGTACGACGTCACCGGCCTTCACGACCTCCGACGGCGCCGCGATCCGCTTCGTCGACATCGCCGAGATGTGCACGAGACCGTCCTGATGGACGCCGATATCGACGAAGGCACCGAATGCGGCAACGTTGGTGACGACGCCCTCTAGCTGCATGCCGGGCTTCAGGTCGGTGATCTTCTCGACGCCTTCTTGGAAGCTCGCCGTCTTGAAGGCTGGGCGGGGATCCCGTCCGGGCTTTTCCAGCTCGCTGATGATGTCGCGTATTGTCGGGATGCCGAAGCGCGCATCGGCGAAAGCCGCGGGCTGCAGGCTCTTCAGCATGGCGGCGTTGCCGATCAGCGCGCGGATGTCGCTCTTCGTGGCCTCCAGGATGCGGCGCACCACCGGATAGGCCTCCGGGTGGACCCCTGAGCTGTCGAGGGGATCTTTGCCGTCCTGAATCCGCAAGAACCCGGCCGACAACTCGAAGGCTTTCGGGCCTAGGCCGGCCACGGCCTTGATGGCCGTTCGGGTGCGGAACGGGCCGTTGGCGTCGCGGTGGGCCACGATGTTGGCCGCGACCGACGCACCCAGCCCCGAGACCTGCGAGAGCAGCGACGGCGAGGCCGTGTTCACGTCGACGCCCACCGCGTTCACCGCATCCTCGACGACCGCTGAGAGCGAGCGCGAGAGCTTCTGCTCGCTGATATCGTGCTGGTACTGTCCGACGCCGATCGACTTCGGATCGATCTTCACGAGCTCGGCCAGCGGATCCTGCAGACGCCGCGCGATCGAGACCGCACCACGATGCGACACGTCGAGCCCAGGCAGCTCGCGCGAGGCGATCTCGGAAGCCGAGTACACCGAGGCCCCGGCTTCCGACACCATGACCTTGGCCATCTTCAGGCCGGGGTTGGCGGCAACGATCTCGGCGGCGAGCTTGTCGGTCTCGCGTGAGGCTGTGCCGTTACCGATCGCCAGCATCTCGACCTTGTGCTGCCGGCAGAGTTGTCCGAGCGTCGCCACGGTGTCGTTCCAGCGCCGCTGCGGCTCGTGCGGATACGTTGTCTCGACGGCGACGACCTTGCCGGTGGCGTCGACCACGGCGATCTTGACACCGTTACGGTAACCGGGATCGAGCCCCATCGTGGTGCGGCCGCCTGCGGGCGCTGCGAGCAGCAGGTCCTTGAGATTGCCGGCAAATACCTTCACGGCCTCGGCCTCGGCCTTTTCAAAAAGGCGCGTGCGCAGGTCGGCCTTGATGCCGGTGCGGATCCTGGTGCGCCAGGACGACCTCACCACCTCCATGAGCCAGCCATCGCCCGGGCGGCCTCTCGCAGAGATGCCGTGCCGACGGCAGATCGCGAGCTCATAGGGGCCCGGTGTGCCGGGAGCCGAATCTTCGCCCTCTGCTGCAAGGTCGAGGTCGAGAAAGCCTTCCGTCTCGCCACGAAACAGCGCGAGGATGCGGTGTGACGGCATGCGTTCCAGCCGCTCGCTCCAGTCGAAATAGTCCGAAAACTTCGCGCCTTCGATCGCCTTGCCCTTCTTGACCCGCGAAACGGCCGCGCCGGACTTCCAGAAATCCTCGCGCAGGCGGCCGACGAGATCGGCGTCTTCGGCAAAGCGCTCGGTCAGGATGGCCTTGGCACCTTCCAAGGCGGCTTCCACCGTGTCGATGCCCTTGGCGCTCGATACATAGGCTTGCGCAACCTTGCGCGGATCGGTTTCGGGTTTGGCGAGCAGGATCTCGGACAGCGGACCGAGACCGGCCTCACGGGCCGTCTGCGCCTTGCTGCGGCGCCTCGGCTTGTAGGGCAGGTAAATGTCTTCGAGCCGGGCTTTCGTATCCGCACGGGCCAGAGCGGTCGCGAGTTCGGGCGTCAGCTTACCCTGTGCGCGGATGCTCTCGAGCACGGCCTCGCGGCGCTTCTGCAGATCGCGCAGATAGCCGAGGCGCTCTTCCAAGGTTCGCAATTGTGCGTCGTCGAGGAGACCCGTCGCTTCCTTGCGATAGCGGGCGATGAACGGCACGGTCGATCCGCCGTCGAGCAAGTCCACCGCAGCGGTGACCTGGGCTTCCCGCACACCGAGTTCTTCGGCGATCAGCAGGTTCACGGACGTCATGAGAACTCCGGGATGGGGCAGCGCAGCGGTTAGCCTATCCTAGCGAGAACGCGAAGGGTGAGGGGACGTCGAAGGGGCCGGACCCACGGCGACGTCGCCTCGAGCAGGCGACCACGGCGGATCTCTCGATACGGCTACAGCAGCAGCGAACGGAGAGTTACGGCCGTATCCGCTTGGTCGTGCCGGCGCTTCGATCTGATCCCGACCCACACCGATCAGCGAAACGAGAATGAGAACGAACGTTCATTGACATGAGAATGAACGTTCATTATAGAGAATGGGCAGCCGGGAGATGGCGATGAACACGATATGTCGTGATGGTTGGTCGAGCCGCGACGCGGATCGGTCAGGGGACGTCCAGTCGAGCATGTCGCGAATCTTCGCGACGATCCGGGTGGCATCGACCCCATCGAACCTGTTGCTCGCACTCGCCGTGATTGCGGGATGGCTGGCGCTCGTGTCTTGGACCGGTGTCGGACCGGACGGTTGGCAGGCACGATCGTGCGCGGACCTCGACCTTGGGCGCACAGCCTGCAACGCGGCCCGGCTGTCGAAGAACCAGGACCGTCTCGTCCCGCATACGATGACGACAGGGTTCGTCCGGTGAGCGCAGGCGTCAGCACCGTCATCGACGTCGGACGCGGTCATGCGGCGCGGCGCGAGCACATACTCGATGCCGCGGAAACCTGCTTCATCCGCAACGGCTTTCACCGGACCACGATGCTGGATCTGGCAAAGGCCGCGGCGATGAGCGCCGGGAATTTCTATCGGTACTTCTCATCGAAGGAGGCCATCGTGCTCGGCTTGGCGGAGCGCAAGCGCGAGCGCGGCATCGCCATGCTGGGCGAACTGGAAAAGAGCGGCGACCGGCGCGCGGCGTTCTTCGGTATCCTCACCCGGATCTTCCTGGATCTTACGCCCGAGGCCGCGGTGCTGCGGCTCGACATTTGGTCCGAGGCGACGCGCAACCCGGCCATCGCAGCGATGACCGAGAGTTCCGAGGCGGAAACCCGCGCCTGGTTCATCGACATGTTCGAGGCGCTCGCCACCTCGCCGGACTGTGATCCGCCGGCGCTCTATGCCTTGGTGAGCCACCTGCTGAAGGGCGTCATCGTCGATCGGGCCCTGACGCCCGACTTCGACCCGGCAGCCGCCGTCGCGCAAATGCTGCGGTTGCTCGAAGCCGGGCTCGGCGGACGCCTGCCGACCTCGTCCGATACAACTGGGACACCGTCGTGATGACTGCCATCCGCATATGGGCCGGCACGGCCTTGCTGTCGCTCGGCTTCGCCCTGACTGCGTCGTCCGCACAGGCCGAGGGCACGCTGGCGACCGCCAAAGCGAACCTGATCCCGGCCGTGAGCGTGGTTGAGGCCACCCGCCGCGAGATCGTCGAAAGCGTCATCGTCACCGGTACGCTGGTGCCCCGCGACGAGATCCTGGTGACGCCCGAGATCGACGGCTATCGCGTCACCGAGGTGTTGGTGGAAGAGGGCATGCGCGTCCAGCGCGGTCAGGTCCTCGCCCGCCTCTCGCACGACCTGATCGACCGGCAGCTCGCCCAGCAGAGCGCCCTCGTCGACAAGGCGACCGCTGCGGTGCCGCAGGCCCAGAGCAGCATCGAGCAGGCCGAGGCGGCCGAGACCGAGGCGCGTCTCGGCTATGACCGCGCCCGGCAGCTCATGCAGACCGGCAACGCCACGGCGGTGGTGATGGAGAGCCGCACGGCGGCGCTTCGCCAGGCCGAGGGCAAGCTCGCCTTCGCGCGCAACGGACTGCTCATCGCCAAGGCCGAGCTCGCCCAGGCCAAGGCCGTGCACGACGAGCTCGAACTCCGTCTCGCCCGCACCGAGATCCGCGCGCCGGAAGCCGGCATCGTCAGCCGCCGCACGGCCCGGGTCGGCATCACCGCCTCGTCGTCCGCCGAGCCGCTGTTCCGGCTCATCGCTCGCGGCGAGATCGAGCTGGAGGGCGAGGTCATCGAGACCAAGCTGCCGCTCCTGCACGAGGGCCGCCCGGCCTGGATCGAACTCGGCAGCGGCGAGCGCGTGCGCGGCAGCGTCCGCGCCGTCTATCCGGAGGTCGACAAGGCGAGTCGGCTGGGCAAGGTCCGCGTCCGGCTCGATGCCGACCCGCGCCTGCGCATCGGCACCTTCGCCCGCGGCGCCGTCGAACTCGCCCGCACCCGCGGCGTGACCGTGCCGCAGGCCTCCGTGCTCTATGGCGGAGCCAAAGGCAGCAGCGTGCTGGTGGCGGCCGGCGACCGGGTCGAGGCCCGCGAGGTCCGCACCGGCCTCTCCGACGACGACGACATCGAGATCCGCACCGGCCTCGCGGAGGGCGAGCGCGTCGTCGCCCTCGCCGGCAGTTTCTTGCGGGACGGCGACAAAGTTAGGCCGATCCCCGTCGCGACGGCGGTGCCGGCCGTGGCCGAGGCGCCGTCGCCCCAGGCCAGCGCCGAAGCCGGCACTCCCTGAGCCGACGCCGTCCAGCTAGTTGCAAAAAGCGGGTTGCTCCGATGCGCTTGAACATTTCCGCCTGGGCAATCCGCAACCCGATCGGGCCGCTGGTCCTGTTCCTCGTGCTGATCGTCCTCGGCCTCGTGAGCTTCCGCGGCCTGGCGGTGACGAAGATGCCGAACATCGACGTACCGATCGTCTCGGTGGCGATCACGCAGTCCGGCGCGGCCCCCTCCGAACTGGAGACCCAGGTCACGAAATGGGTCGAGGATTCGATCGCGGGCGTGCGTGGGGTCAAGCACATCACCTCGGCGATCACCGAGGGTTCGTCGGTCACCACCGTCGAGTTTCGGCTGGAGGTGAACACCGACCGCGCCGTCAACGACGTGAAGGACGCGGTCTCGAAGATCCGCATCAACCTGCCGCGCACCATCGAGGAGCCGGTGATCAGTCGTGTCGAGATCGCCGGCCTGCCGATCCTCGTCTACGGCGTGAAGGCCCCGGCGATGAACCCGGCCGAGCTGTCCTGGTTCGTCGAGGACAAGGTCGCGCGCACCCTCCAGGGCGTGAAGGGCGTCGGCGGGGTCGAGCGCGTCGGCGGCGTCGCCCGCGAGATGCGCATCGTGCTCCAGCCCGACCGGCTTCTGGCGCTCGGCATCACCGCGGCCGATGTGAACCGGCAGCTCCGCCTGACCTCGGCCGACATGGCGGGCGGGCGCGGCGAGGTCGGCGGCCGCGAGCAGTCGATCCGCACGCTTGCGGCCTCGCGCACCATCCGCGACCTCAAGGCGACCTCCATCGTCCTGCCCGCCGGCCGCAAGGTGCGGCTCGACGACCTCGCCTCGGTGCAGGACGCCATCGAGGAGCCGCGCACCTTCGCCCGCTTCGACGGTGAGCCGGTGGTGGCCTTCACGGTCTCGCGCGGCTCGGGTGCCAGCGATGCGGACGTCGCGGCGGGCGTCGAGAAGAGGGTCGCCGAGTTCCAAGCTTCCTATCCCGACATCCTCTTCGAAAAGATCGATTCCTCAGTTTCCTCGACCATCGGCAGCTACGATTCCGCGATGCACACCCTGATCGAGGGTGCCGCGCTCGCCGTGCTGGTGGTGTTCCTGTTCCTGCGCGACTGGCGCGCGACGCTGATCGCGGCGATCGCCCTTCCGCTTTCGGTCTTCCCGACCTTCTGGGCGATGGACATGCTCGGCTTCACGCTGAACGGCATCAGCCTGCTCGCGATCACGCTCGTCACCGGCATCCTCGTCGACGATGCCATCGTCGAGATCGAGAACATCGTTCGCCACATGCGACTCGGCAAATCCGCCTACCGCGCGGCGATCGAGGGTGCCGACGAGATCGGGCTGGCCGTCATCGCCATCACCGCGACGCTGATCGCGGTGTTCGCGCCGGTCTCGTTCATGCCCGGCATCGCCGGGCGCTACTTCATTCAGTTCGGGCTGACCATCGCGGTCTCGGTGTTCATGTCGCTGCTCGTGGCGCGGCTAATCACGCCGATGCTCGCCGCCTACTTCTTGCGCGACCATGCTCACGTCGAGGAGCGCGAGGGCCCGGTCATGCGTGCCTATGGCCGGCTCGTCAGCTGGTCGGTACGCCACCGGGTGATCACGCTGATCGTCGGTCTCGGTCTCTTCGCTGCTTCGCTCGCGTCCACCGGCCTGCTGCCCTCCGGCTTCGTGCCGAAGCAGGACAATGCCCGCACCCTCGTCATGGTCGAGCTGGCGCCCGGTGCGAAGCTCGCCGACACCATCGCCGTGTCCGACCGGGTGGTCGCCCGCATCCGCACCCTGCCCGAAGTGGTTTCCGTTTTCGTCGATGGCGGCCGTCAGGCCGGCGGCAAGAAGGAGACGCGGCTGGCGACGCTGACCGTCAACCTGACCCCGAAGAACCGGCGTACGAAGAAGCAATGGACCATCGAGAGCGAGATCGCCGCCCTCATCGCCGAGGAGCCGGACATCCGCTCCTGGACTCTTCGCGATAGCGGGCAGCGTGACCTCGCGCTGGTGGTCGGCGGACCCGATGCCGACGTGGTCGCGGAGGTCGCCGCCCGGCTCCAGCGCGACATGGCCGCGATCCCGCACCTCATCGCAGTGATGTCGACGGCGCCGCTCAACCGCACCGAGGTCCGCATCCGCCCCAAGGAGGGCTCGGCCGCCGATCTCGGCGTCTCCACCGACGCCATCGCCGAAACCGTGCGGGTCGGGACGATCGGCGACATCGGCCTGAACCTCGCCAAGTTCAACGCCAAGGATCGCCAGATCCCGATCCGTGTCCAACTCCCGGACAGCGCCCGCGGCGCGGTCTCGCGGCTCGAGAACCTCAAGGTGCCGGCCAAGAACGGCACCGCCGTGCCGCTAGCCGCCGTCGCCGACATCGAACTCGACCAGGGCCCCGGCGCGATCGACCGCTACGACCGCGTGATCCGCGTCGCGGTGGAGGCCAATATGGAGGGCTCGGACGCGCTGGGCTCGCTGATCCAGCAGGCGCTGCAGACGCCCACCGCGAAAAACCTGCCGCCGGGGGTGACCATCCGCCAGACGGGCGACGCCGAGATCATGGGCGAGGTGTTTTCGGGCTTCCTCATGGCGATGGGCGCCGGGATCATGATGGTCTACGCCGTGCTGGTGCTGCTGTTCGGCAACTTCCTGCAGCCGCTGACCATCCTGTTCTCGCTGCCGCTCTCCATCGGCGGCGCGATCCTCGGCCTCCTCATCCTCAACATGCCGATCTCGATGCCCGTCGTGATCGGCATCCTGATGCTGATGGGGCTGGTGACGAAGAACGCGATCATGCTCGTCGACTTCGCGGTCGAGGAGATGCGCACCGGTGTCGACCGTGTCACCGCCATCGTCGATGCCGGCCGCAAGCGCGCCCGGCCGATCGTGATGACCACCATCGCCATGGCCGCCGGCATGGTGCCCTCTGCCATGGCGCTCGGCGTCGGCGGCGAATTCCGCGCGCCGATGGCGGTGGCCGTCATCTCCGGCCTGATCGTCTCGACCCTGCTGTCGCTGGTCTTCGTGCCCGCCGTGTTCCTGCTGATGGACAGCCTCGGCAACGTCCTCGGGCGCGTGTTCGGACGCTTCGTCGGTCAACGCGACGAACCTTCCGAGGAATCCTCACAGATCCATTCCCCTGCGGCCGTGTCGCGATAGGGCCGATCGCATCACTCCCGCTTCTTCACGCGAGCAAGAGGTATCGATGACACCCATCGTCGTCCGCGCCGCTACGGCGACACTCTTTGCCGTCGCCGCTTTCAGCTGCGTCGATTCGAGCTCGGCACGTGCCTCCGAACCCTTCGGTACGTGGCTCACCGAAGACGGTCGCGCGCGCGTTCGGACGGAGCGCTGCAAATCGGAGAGCACGCGCCTTTGCGGCTACGTCGTCTGGGGGAGCAAGCCGCAGGACGATAACGGCAAGGCAAAAGTCGACAAGTACAACCCGGACCCGAGCAAGCAGACACGCCTGCAACTCGGCCATCAAATGTTGCCCGGGCTGCAGCCGAATGGCGAGGGGCACTACGAAGGCAAGATCTACAATGCCGACAACGGCAAATCCTACGACGTGACGGTATGGAGCGACCAGCCTTCGGTCCTGACCGTCAAGGGCTGCATGCTGGTGTTCTGCGCCTCGCAGGCCTGGAAGCGCGTCGAGGACGTAGCGCCCGGTCAGCTTCAGGGGGCGACCGACACGGCAGGCGGTCCGCGATCCGATCCAGAATGGGCTGCCAAGCCCGCAGCGAAGGGCCGCCCGGCGGGAACGGCCACGCCCGGACCCAGATAGGACGATTACCGGATCACCGCACGACGACTCAGGGTGACGAGATCGCCTCTATGATCCGATCGGCTGGGTCGCGGCTTCCAGCCAGGCGCGCGTGTCCGGGTCGAGATCGGGGCCGAGCGTCTCGCGCACTCGGGCGTGATAAGCGTCGATCCATTCCGTCTCGGCAGGAGACAGCAGGTCGGCGACGATCAGGTGGCGGTCGAGCGGCGCGAGCGTCAGAGTCTCGAACCCGAGCATCTGTCTTTCGCCGCCCGCGATGGCGCGCTCCTCGACCAGGATCAGGTTCTCGATGCGAATGCCGTAGGTGCCCGCGCGATAGTAGCCGGGCTCGTTCGACAGGATCATGCCGGACTCCAGCGCCGTCGTTCCCGTCTTTGCGATGCGCTGCGGTCCTTCGTGAACCGACAGGAAGGCGCCGACGCCGTGGCCGGTGCCGTGATCGAACTCGAGTCCTGCCTCCCAGAGCGGCCGCCGGGCGAAGGCATCGATCTGTGCCCCTGTCGTGCCTTTCGGAAACACCGCGCGTGCGATGGCGATGTGTCCCTGCAGCACGCGCGTGAAGCGGTCGCGCATCTCCTCCGTCGGCGTACCCACCGCCACGGTACGGGTAATGTCCGTGGTGCCGTCGGCGTATTGCGCCCCGGAATCGATCAGGAAGAGTTCGCCCGGCTCGACCCGTCGGTCGGTCGCCGTGGTGACGCGGTAATGCACGATCGCGCCGTTCGGACCCGAGCCCGAGATCGTCGGGAACGACACCTCGCGCAACAGGCCGCCTTCCGCCCGGAAATCCTCCAGGGCCTCGACGGCCTGGATTTCGCCGACGCCGCCGTGAGCCTTGCGCTGCAGCCACGCCAGGAAGCGCGTCACGGCAAGGCCATCCCGCCGGTGCGCAGCGCGTGAGCCGTCGATTTCCGCGGCGTTCTTGATCGCCTTCATGCCGGTGATCGGATCCGGCCCCATGTCGGCGGTGCCGCCGGCCGACGTGATCGTTTCCTTGAGCGCTGCCCCAGCGGTCGCGATATCGAGCCGGATCTTGGAGGGTTTGCCGGCAAGGGCGGTGAGAGCATCCTCGAACGCCCTGCGCGGGGCGAGGTCGGCGAGCGTACCGAGGTCGGCTTGCGCTTCCGGCGCGAGATCCCTCGAACTCAGGAACAGGCTCGGCCGGTCTTCCCTCGGCACGATGGCGTAGCCGAGCGCGAGCGGCGTGTGGGTCACGTCCGATCCACGCAGGTTGAACGCCCAGGCGAGGTTGTGTGGGTCCGAGATCACCAGCGCATCGGCCTTCGCCGCCGTGAGCTTTTCGCGGATGCGGGCGAGCTTCGCCTGGGCCGTCTCGCCGGCATGCTCGATCGGCTGGAGCACGACGCGGCCTGCCGGCTGTGGCGGCCGACCGGCCCAGACGGCATCGACGAGGTTCGCGACCGCCTTCGACGAGCCGCCGGCTTTGGTTGCGGCCCGCTCCAGCCGTGCGACGCCGTCGGCCGTGTGCAGCCAGGGATCGTAGCCGAGCACCTCGCCGACGCCGAGATTCTCGCCGATCCAGGTATCGAGGCTCTTCTCTGCCAGGGGCACGATCGTGACGATCCCGGCATCGACCTGTTCGGGCGCCTGCAGGGTGTAGCGCCCGTCGACGACAAGCGCTGCCTTGTCCGTCAGGACGACGGCTGCGCCGGCCGAGCCCGTGAATCCGGTAAGCCATGCCAGACGCTCGGCGTTCGCGGGCACGTATTCCGACTGGTGCTCGTCGGCGCGCGGCACCACGAAGCCATCGACTCCGGCCTCGCGCATGGCGGCCCGGAGTGCGGCGATCCGCTCTGGGCCCTTGCGGTGGCTCGGATCGTCGAAGGTCTGGAAGCGGCGGCGCGGGCTCGTCATGCCGTAAGGGTTACGCGGCGGTTCGGCGACCCGCAACAACCCGAGGGGACGCTCCGCCACGTCGCAGCACCAGCGTCGCCCATCCCTCGATCACGCCCAGGCGGGCGAGATGGAAGCCACGGTGGCGGTAAGTCGAGAGGACCCCGGGAACGTCCCGCTCGATCAGCCCGGACAGGACCAGCACGCCGTGATCCGCCACCACTGCCGTGAGCGTCGGGGCGAGACGCTTGAGCGGCCGGGCCAGGATGTTGGCGAAGACGACGTCGAAGCGGCGCGGCCGGTCGGCGAGTGCGTGGCGCACGCCGGGACCTTCGTAGAGGCGAAGGTTTCCACCGATGCCGTTGAGGCGGGCGTTGCCCTTGGCGGTCCAGACGGCCTCCGGGTCGAGATCCCCGGCGATCACCGTGGAGCGCAGGGCCTTGGCCGCCGCGAAGGCCAGGATGCCGGTGCCGGTGCCGACGTCGAGGACGTGGCGCGGGCGCCCGCGCTTCAGCACGTCGGCCAGCGCCCGCAGGCAGCCGAGCGTGGTGCCGTGGTGGCCGGTACCGAAGGCGAGAGCCGCCTCGATCTCGATGGCGAGGTCGTTGGAGCGAATGTGCTCCCGGTCGTGTGAACCGTGGATCAAAAAGCGCCCGGCCCGCACCGGCTTCAGTCCTTCGAGCGAAGCCTTCACCCAATCCTGCCGTTCGATCGTGTCGAACACGGCCTCGTCCGCCCGGTCACCGATGATGGGCCGGATCAGTTCGCGGATGAAATCCGCGTCGGGCTCCTCGGAGAAATAGGCTTCGAGCTGCCACGTGGTCGTGCCCTCGACCTCGAAGGCGGCGACGGCCGTCTCGGTTGGCTCGAACATCTCGCCGAGCACGTCGGTCATGGCGCGTGCGGATGATTCATCCGTCGACAGGCGCAGGACGTGGGTCGGGCGATGGGGAGGAAGGCCTTCGAGCATGGCGCGCGGAGTAGCACCGACTTGCCTCGCTCTCCACGGCTTTTCCAAAACGGTGTGGGAACGCTTAACCGCGAGGCAAATTGTTTAATCTGTAAGCGGTACATGCGACGCGGGGTTCCGCTTGGCATCGCCGGCCAGCATCCCCAGATCGACCCGGCGCCGAAACAACCGTTTGCGTCATGAAAGCAAGAAAAGCTCCGAATCGTGGTCCCGTCGTCGTGACGGGCGATCGTGCCCGTCGCCGTCTCCGCTCTTCGCGCGACGAGGTGCTGGGGTCCGAAGCGCTCGACGCGCCCGTGCCCGGCTCGTTGCTCGTGCTGCTGAGCCGCTTGATGCGCTCGGAACGTAAGACGCCGTCCGACGATCAGGCCGGCTGATCGCTCCGGCCGTTCGGCTTGGCGCACGGATCGCTCGCCGCTATGGTCGCGCCGTTCCCGCCGGGATATAGCGCCGTTGGGGAATGGGGCCTGCCATGCAGGTAGCCTCTTCGATATCTCCGATGCGTGGCCGGGGCACGGTTGACCAGTGCCAGGGCTGCGCTCCGACCGAGGCGCGATCATCTTGGCTCATGCAATATCGACCCGCCGCTCCTGGCTCGCGGGCCTCTTCGGACTAGCACTGGCTTTCGGTTCGTTTCCCGCCACCGGTCCAGCCGATGCTGCGGACGCGCCCGTCGTCGTGTTTGCAGCGGCGAGCCTGAAGAACGCCCTCGACGAGGCGACGGCCGCTTGGGGCAAGGAGACGGGGAAGACCGTAAAAATCTCCTATGCCGGCTCGAACGCCCTGGCGAAGCAGCTCGAGTCCGGTGCGCCGGCCGACCTGTTCTTCTCCGCCGACCTCGCCTGGATGGATTATGCGCAGAAGGCCGGCAGCATCAGGCCCGACACTCGCGTCGACCTGTTGCGCAACGCCATCGTCCTGATCGCGCCGAAGGATTCGACCGCGGCACTGGATCTCAAACCCGGCGTCGACCTCGCCACGGAGCTCGGTGACGGCCGTCTCGCCATGGGCAACGTCGATGCGGTGCCGGCCGGCAAGTACGGCAAGGCCGCGCTCACGAACCTCGGCGCCTGGGAGGCCGTGAAGGACAAGGTCGCGCAGGCCGAGAACGTCCGCGCGGCCCTGCTACTCGTCGCCCGCGGCGAGGCCCCCCTCGGCATCGTCTACGCTTCGGATGCCGTCTCGGATGCGAGCGTGAAGGTGGTCGCGACCTTCCCGGCCGACAGCCACCCCCCGATCGTCTACCCGATCGCCCGCACGAAGGATTCCGCCAACGAGGACGCCGCCAGGCTGCTGGTCTGGCTGCGCAGCCCGGCGGCCAAGCCGTTCTTCGAGAAGCAGGGATTTTCGGTCGTCGGCTCCGAGAAGAAGTCCTAGATCCTATGCTCCACCGGCCCGGTCGCGATCAGGATCGCGTCCGGCCGGCCCGGAGTCTCGGCCAGCGCGTAGTGCACGGCATCCTGGCGGCTGCGGGAAAGGCCGCCGCCGAGGCCATGTGTCTCGACGGCCACCCAGCAGCCGGACGGATCCTGGCCGACGACGAAGCTCGACAGAGGGATGCCGGCCGGTTCTCGAATCGGCTCGGCGACGCTTTGGAATACGGACATCGCTGTTTCGGGGTCCACGCGATCCAACTGTGGACCGCGCCGTTAAGCTGGGCGCTGGCCGGTCGCGTTGCGAGCCGCCGCGGCCGGCCGCCGCACGAGGGTTGCCCAAAGATGAGGGCGGCACTCTCACGCCGGCAGACCGCTTGCCTTATCACGGCGCTTCACTGGCGATAGGGAAGCCGATGGCGCGGCGGGTAATCAGGCGAGAGGCGATCGTTCTCGTCGTGGCGGCTTCGGTGGCCGTCGCGGGAGCGGCCGCCTACTATTTTTCGCGGGCGACGACGCTGACCCTCGCGGTCGCACCGCAGGGTGGGACCGAGCTAGCGCTGTTCCAGGCCTATGCCGACGCACTCAAGGCCGGCAACAAGGACATCCGTCTCAAGATCCTGTCCTTCGACGGCGTGCGCGAGAGCGCCGAGGCCTTGAAGACCCGCAAGGTCGACCTTGCCGTTGTTAGGCCCGACGTCGCCCTGCCGGGGAACGGCCTAACGCTGGCGGTCCTGCGCGAGCAGGCGGTGCTCGTGATCACGCCGGAAGCGTCCGGCATCAAGACGATGCCCGCGCTCGCCGGCAGACGTCTCGGCTTCATCGCCCAGCGAGTCGCCGACAAGGCTCTGATCACCGGCCTTCTGGAGCATGACGGCCTGAGTCTCGTCGATCCTGAATCCGGCGCGGCCGTACCGGACGACACCGTCGGGTTGGTCGGACTTGAGGAGAAGAGCCTCGCGGCGGCCTTCGCCGAGAAACGCATCGACGCGGTCGTCGTCGTCACCACGCCGACGACGCCGGCGGCGAGGCGCATCGTCGGCCTCGTTGCGCAGGCGAGCCCCGATCACGATGCCCGGCTGATCGGCGTGCAGGATGCCGTGGCGCTGAACCAGCGGAACCCGAAGCTCGCCACCGTCACCATTCCGGCTGGTCTCTTCGGCGGAAATCCGAAAATGCCAGCCGAGGACGTCACCACCGTCGGCGCGTCCTATCGGCTGATGGCGCGCGCAAACCTGCCGCGAAGCGTGGCGGCCTCGGTCACGCAGCACCTGTTCGAGATGCGCGCGGGGCTGGCCGAAACGAACCCGGCCGCGAACGCCATCCGCGCACCGCGCTACGAAACCACCGCCGACGCGACCAGTGCGAAGCTGCCGATCCACCCCGGTGCGATCGACTATTTCGAGCGCGAGCAGGAGAGCTTCATCGAGCGCTACGAGACCTGGATCTACCTCGTCGCCTTCTTCGGCGGCGGCGTCGGCTCGATCCTGGCATGGCTCCGCCAGCGTTTTTCGCGATTGCGCCGCGAGCGGCTCGAGGTCGCGACCGAACGGCTGCTCGACATCCGCGATCAGGCCCGGACGACCACCGAGGCGGCGCGTCTCGCCGAACTGGCCGACGAGGTCGACGGGCTCGCCTCCGACATCGCCCGCTTCGCCCTCCATCGGCATGCCGAGGCCCGCACGATGAATGCCGCCAAGATCGCCATCGAGGCGGCGCGCTCGACGGTGATGCGCAACGCCGCCCTTCTCGATTCGCGGCAATCGCCGACTCCCAGAGCGAACGCCGTTGACTGAAGGGTTCTGCACGGGCTGATACAACGGCTACGCAGGGAGACCACCGGACGCCTTGGACCGCCTCGGACTGACCCCCGACGAATGGATCGCCGTCGCCCTCAGCCTGCGGGTCGCGGCGGTGGCGACGATCGCCAGCCTGATCCCCGGCCTCGCCGTGGCGTGGCTCCTCGCGCGGAAGCGTTTTCCCGGCCACGCCCTGCTCGACGGGCTGGTCCACCTGCCGCTGATCCTGCCACCGGTCGTGACCGGTTACCTGCTGCTGCTGACCTTCGGGCGAAAGGGGCTCGTCGGCTCCTGGCTCTCCGAGATCGGTATCGTCTTCTCGTTCCGCTGGACCGGCGCCGCGCTCGCCTGCGCGATCATGGGTTTTCCGCTGATGGTGCGGGCGATGCGCCTCTCGATCGAGGCGGTGGACGCCAAGCTGGAACAGGCCGCCGCGACCCTCGGTGCGCCGCCCTTTGCGGTATTCCTCGTCGTCACGCTGCCGCTGAGCCTGCCGGGCATTCTCGCCGGCGCGGTCCTCGCCTTCGCCAAGGCGATGGGCGAGTTCGGTGCGACGATCACCTTCGTGTCCAACATCCCCGGCGAGACGCAGACGCTTCCCTCGGCGATCTACACGCTGACCCAGGTGCCTGGCGGCGAGGCGGCGGCGCTCCGCCTCACGCTGATCTCGATCGCGCTCTCGATGACGGCACTGCTGCTGTCGGAACTGTTCGCTCGACGACTCGGGCGGAGGCTGGGGGCGTGAGAGCGTCAAGCGTAGGCGTACGGCCCACCGCGCTCCAGCGCCCGCTGGTAGGCTGGCCGCGCGTGGATACGGATGAGCCAGTCCCGCACCTTCGGTCCCGCCCCCGTCCCGCGGGAGGCGAAGGCTTCGAGCGGAAAGCTCATCTGGATGTCGGCCGCTGTAAACGCATCACCGGCGAACCAGGACCGCTCGGCGAGTTCGCTCTCCCAATAGCCGGCATGACGGCGCAGGTCCGGATCGACGAAGCCGGTCGTGACCTTGGCCGCGATGGCTCGGACCAGCGGGCGCAGCAGCGCCGGGCTGCCTGGCGCCAACCGCGAAAACACGAGCTTCAGCAGCAGCGGCGGCATCGCGGAGCCCTCGGCGTAGTGCAGGAAATAGGTGTAGCGCCGGTGCTCGGGCGTGCCGGGCGCCGGCGCGAGGGCGCCCCCCTGCCGGGCCGTCAGGTATTCGACGATCGCGCCCGATTCCGCGACGATGGTGCCGTCGTCGTCGAGCACGGGCGACTTGCCCAGGGGATGCACGGCCCGCAGTTCGGGCGGCGCCAGCATCGTCTTCGGGTCGCGGGCGTAGCGCTTCACGTCGTAGGCGAGCCCGAGTTCCTCCAGCAGCCACAGCACCCGTTGAGAGCGGCTGTTTTCCAGATGGTGGACGGTGATCATTCAGGGCTCCTGCGCTTTCCAGCCGACAACGCGTCGAGCGGGGCAGTCGGTTCATGACGATCGAGATCGACCTCGCCCTCCGCCGCGGGAGTTTTGCGCTCGACGTCGCCTTCAGCGCCGGGGCAGGGCTCACGGCCCTGTTTGGGCGTTCCGGCTCGGGTAAGACCACGGTCATCGACCTCATCGCCGGTCTGACGCAGCCCGATCGCGGCCGCATCAGTGTCGACGGGACGGTACTGCTCGATACGGCGGGCCGCGTCCGGGTGCCGGTGCATCGGCGGCGGATCGGCTGCGTGTTTCAGGAGGCGCGGCTGATGCCGCATCTCAGTGTACGCCAGAATCTCGGCTTCGGCCGCTGGTTCGCCCGCCGGCACGGAGTCGAGACGACGGAGTCCGAGGTCTCGAACGTGGTCGGGCTGCTCGGCATCGGGCCGCTGCTCGACCGGCGCCCGGCTG
The DNA here is from genome assembly GCF_008040035.1 of Methylobacterium sp. WL9. Taxonomy (NCBI): domain Bacteria; kingdom Pseudomonadati; phylum Pseudomonadota; class Alphaproteobacteria; order Hyphomicrobiales; family Methylobacteriaceae; genus Methylobacterium; species Methylobacterium sp. WL9. The sequence goes on along the minus strand of NZ_VRVE01000054.1, from coordinate 12,018 downwards.
GCCTCTCCGGCGGCGAGCGCCAGCGCGTCGCGATCGGCAGAGCGCTGCTGTCGCGGCCGCGCCTGCTGTTGATGGACGAGCCGCTCTCGGCCCTCGACGAGGCCCGCAAGGGCGAAATTCTTCCCCATATCGAGCGGCTTCGCGACGAATCCGGCGTGCCGATCGTCTATGTCAGCCACTCGGTGGCGGAGGTCTCGCGGCTGGCCTCGACGGTTGTTGTTCTGGAAGCGGGGCGCGTCGCAGCGAGCGGATCGGCGGATACGGTGCTACGCAGGCCGGACCTGATCCCCGATGCGGCCGAGGCCGGGGCGGTTCTGGCGATGACGGTCGCCGCGCATGACGAGGCGACCGGGTTGACGCGGTTGAGTGGCCGCGCCGGGCTGCTCTCCGTTCCCCGCCTCGCTGCGGTGCCAGGAAGCGCCGTCCGCTTGCGCGTTCCGGCCCGCGACGTGCTCGTGGCGACCGAGTTGCCACGAGGCCTGAGTGCACGCAACGTGTTGTCGGGACAGGTCAAAATGCTCACCGAGACGGGCGCCTCGGTGATGGTCGAGATCGACTGCAACGGGGCGATCCTCGCGGCGCGGCTGACGAGAGCGTCGGTGCGCGACCTCGATCTGGTGCTGGGGCGGCCGGTCTATGCGATCGTAAAGAGCGTGGCCTTCGATCCGCAGGGCGTCGGGGTGGGGCAGGGCGCTCCGGTCGAGATCTGATCCTGTCATCCTGTGACGGATCAGACGTTTCCCTCGAGAAAGTCCCGTAGCAGCAGATGCGCGATGGCGAGCGGCTGCGGCGCGGTGATGCCCTCGGGATGGCTCTCCTCGAACATCGCGCGCAGGTCGTCCCGGGTAACCCAGCGGGCGTCGGCGAGTTCGAGCGGGTCCAGGGTGATGGTCTCGCTGGTCGCTTCGGCGACGCAACCGATCATCAAAGAGGACGGAAATGGCCAGGGCTGCGATGCACGGTAGCTGACCTCGCCGATGGCGATGCCCGTTTCCTCCATCGTCTCGCGGCGCACCGCGTCTTCCACCGTCTCGCCGGGTTCCACAAATCCGGCGAGGCAGGAATACATCGTGCCGGGAAAGTGCGGGCCGCGGCCGATCAGGCAGGCATCGCCCCGGTGGACCAGCATGATCACCACCGGGTCGGTGCGTGGGAAATGATGCATCGCGCAGGCCGGGCATTCGCGCCGGAAGCCGTTCGCCTTGACCTCGGTGGCCGCGCCGCAGTTGGAACAGAAGCCGTTGCGGCCGTGCCAGGCGAGGACGGATTTCGCGGTAGCGAGCAAGCCGAGTTCGTCCGCGGCCACCGCCCCCTGGGCCGCGATGCCGCGCAGGTCCGAGATGCGAAACGCCGGCTCGGGAAAAGCCTCGCCTGCGTCTTCCGGTAGCCCGGTGGCAAAGACCGGGCGTCCCTCTGCGCGGCCGAGAAAGATCGTCAGCGGGTCAACTGCCCTTTGCGCCATATCGTCGGGGGCGAGCAGAGCCGTTGGCGGTTCGCCCGATCGTAGAACCACGCGGTCGCCGACGAAAACGAGATTGCCCGTGCCCGGTGCCTCGATCGGAGGGACCGGGACGTGCTCGCGCTCAGCGCCGTGGCGAACCAGCCGGCTGCGCACGAAGCCCAGGCGGTCGAAGGCGTCCGCCATGGTCAGGCCGAAGCGAACAGGGCGCCGGCGCGCTCGATGAGCTGGGCGCGGGCATGGGCTGGGTAGGGCTTGGCCGTGCCGACACCCCAGATCGGGCTCGGCCAAGCCGGATCCGAGCGGAAACGCCCGATCACGTGGACGTGCAACTGAGCCACCACGTTTCCGAGCGCGGCGACGTTGACCTTGTCGGGCTTCGACAGCGCCTGCATCACGCCCGTCGCGAGGCGGATCTCCTCCATCAGCGTGGCCGAGTCTTCGGGCGTGAGGTCGGTCAGCTCGCTCAAGCCCTCCCGGCGCGGCACCAGGATGAGCCAGGGAAACCGGGAATCGTCCATCAGCAGGACGGAGCACAGGGCGAGGTCGCCGATCGCAGCGGTGTCGCCCTGAAGGCGGGGGTCGAGGGTGAAGACGGTGCTCATGATCCTGCGATGTAGGACGCTGTGCGTCGAGTGGGAGCCGGTTTCGTGCGTCTTCTGCCATGCGCAGTACCGCGGAAGACCATGCGGCGGGCCTGGCCTGACGTGTGTGGATGCACCGCTGACGCCTCATAGGCCGTCGATCATATCTCTGCGCAATCGAGTTCTGCCAGAAACGACGCGATCGCAGGTTCGGCTGTGCGCCGGTCCCGATCGGCAAAGAGAGTTCGCGGTGTTATGAGTATTGGATACACTTGGATGCTCACGGTAGCCTTCCTGGCGGGTCCTACGTTGGGGACGACGGTCGACACGATGTTGCCACGATCGGCTCAGCGAGCGTTCAGGGAAAAATGTGTTTCATCCCATCTCCGGTCGCGGTCGCTTCGCGCCGAATGGTCGAGGAGGTCCCAGAATGACGAACCTGAAGCTTTTTGTGACCGCGGCGACGCTCGCGGGTGGCCTTGGTCTCGCGTCGGCGGCGAGCGCCGCCCCGCTCAGCCCCGCGTTGCTCGGCGCGGTGGATGGAGCCCAAGTGGAGCGCGTGGCCGGCGGCTGCGGCCCCGGTTTCCACCCGAACCCCTGGGGTGAATGCCGTCCCAACTTCTACGGCCCGCGGCGCTTCTATGGCGGGCCCGGTTACGGCGGTCCCTACGCGTATTATCGCCCGCGTCCCGTCTACCGGCCCTACGGCTTCTACGGTCCGCGTCCGTTCTTCTAGTTCGCACTTCGGCAAGCTTCGCGGGTCCGCGACTGCGATATGGAAAAGCCGGCGGGGCATTGCCCGCCGGCTTTTTTCGTGCCGGGTCCCGCGTCTCTATCCGTGGGCCGGGTGCGCGCCTGGCGCTTCGTCGTTGCGCTTGCCGCGCTTTCTGTCGATCCAGATCACGAAGCGGCGGATCACCACGTAGAAGACCGGCGTCAGGAACAGGCCGAAGAAGGTCGCGCCGATCATCCCGAAGCATACCGCGGTACCGAGGGCCTGCCGCATCTCGGCGCCGGGGCCGGTGGCGATGACGAGCGGTACGGTGCCGAGAATGAAGGCGAAGGCCGTCATCAGGATCGGACGCAGGCGCAAGCGGCAGGCGTGGACGGCGGCGTCGACCGGGCCCTTGTGCTCCGATTCCTCGATGTCGTGGGCGAACTCCACGATCAGGATGGCGTTCTTGGCGGCGAGGCCGATCAGCACGATCAGTCCGATCTGGGTCAGGATGTTGTTGTCCTGCCCCCGGAACTGCACGCCGAGCAGGGCGGCCAGCACACCGGTCGGCACCACAAGCAGGATCGCCAGCGGGAGGGCCCAGGATTCGTACTGCGCGGCGAGCACCAGGAAGACGAGGAGCACGCCCAGCGCGAACACGTAGATCGCCGTGTTTCCCACCGCCTTCTGCTGGTAGGCGATTTCGGTCCAATCGTAGGCGTAGCCGTCGGGCAGCGCCTTGGTGGCGATCTGCTCCATGGCGTCGAGCGCCTGACCCGTCGAGATACCGGGCTTGGCCACGCCCTGGACGGGCACCGAGTAGTACAGGTTGAACCGCTGCACGATCTGCGGGCCGGTGATCTCGCGGATGGTCGCGAGCGTCCCCATCGGCACCAGTGCGCCGGTTGAGGAGCGCACCTTGAGCTGTTCGATGTCGCGCTGCGACATGCGGAACGGGGCGTCGCCCTGCACACGGACCTGATAGATGCGGCCTAGCGTGTTGAAGTCGTTGACGTAGGTGCCGCCGAGCGCCGCCTGCACCGTGCTGAAGACGTTGGTGAGCGGCACGTTCAACATGCGCGCGACGGTGCGGTCGATGTCCAGATAGAGCTGCGGCGTGTCGTTGGCGAAGGTCGTGAAGACCCGCTGCACGTCGTTGCTCTGGTTGGCCTGTCCCAGCACCTCGTTCACCGCCGCCAGAAGCGGGCCGATCTCCGACGATTGCCGGCTCTCGATCTGCATCTTGAAGCCGCCGCCCTGGCCGAGGCCGCGGACCGGTGGCGGCGGAATCACGATGACGCGTGCTTCCTGGATGCCGGCAGTCGCCTTGAGCACGTCACCGGTGATGACGGCGGCGCTGCGGCCGACGGCGGCCCGTTCCTTCGCGCCCTTGAGCGTGAGGAACATCACCGCCGCGTTGGTGGTGTTGGTGAAGGTCGCACCGTCGAAGCCGGCGATGATGACCGTGTTGGTGACGCCGTCGACCCCGCGCGCGATCTCGGCGGCATGGTTGACCACCGCCGTGGTGCGGTCGAGCGAGGCACCCGAGGGAAGCTGCACCACGCCGATCAGGTAGCCCTGGTCCTGGTCCGGGATGAAGCCGGTCGGCGTCGTCTGGACGAGGTGGATCGTCCCGGCGATCACCGCCGCGTAGACGACGAGCATCGCGAGCAGGCCGACGATCGAGGTCGTCAGCACGCGGATGGTGCCGGCATAGGCGTTCGACAGCGCATCGAAGGCGCGGTTGAACAGGTGTGCCAGCCAGTTCACGAAACGGGTGAGGAAGAACTTCGGCTTGGCGTGCTCGTGATGCGGCTTGAGCAGGATCTTGCAGAGCGCCGGCGAGAGCGTCAGCGAATTGAAGGCCGAGATGATGGTCGAGGCCGCGATGGTGAGCGCGAACTGCTTGTAGAACTGGCCCGAGATGCCGGGGATGAAGGCGGTCGGGATGAACACCGCCGCCAGCACAAGTGCGATGGCGAGGACGGCGCTGCCGACCTCGTCCATGGTCTTGTGCGCGGCCTCGCCCGGCGAGAGCCCCTCGGCCATGTTGCGCTCGACGTTCTCCACCACGACGATCGCGTCGTCGACGACGATGCCGATGGCGAGCACCAGCCCGAACAGGGTCAGGTTGTTGAGCGAGAAGCCGAAGGCCGCCATCGCCGCGAAGGTGCCGATCAGCGACACGGGAATCGCGATTACCGGGATCAGCGCCGTGCGCCAGCTCTGCAGGAAGACCAGGATCACGATCACGACGAGGCCGACCGCCTCGAACAGCGTCTTGTAGACCTCGTGGATCGATTCCTCGATGAACTCGGTCGGGTTGTAGGCGATCCGGTACTCGACGTCGGGCGGGAAGTTCTTCTTCAGGCTTTCCATCGTCGCCTTGACGGACGCCGCCGCCTCTAGCGCGTTGGTGCCCGGCCGCTGGAACGCGCCGATGCCGACGGCGGGCGTCGCGTTGAGGAACGAGTTCGTCGTGTAGTCCTTCTGGCCCATCTCGACGCGGGCGACGTCCTTGATGCGCACGAGCCGCCCGTCGCGCGCCTTGACGATGACCTCGGCGAACTCTTCCGGCGTCTTGAAGCGCCCCTGCGACTGCACGACGAGTTGGAAGGCCGCGCTCGGGTCGGCCGGCGGGCCGTTGAGCTGGCCCGCCGCGACTTGCACGTTCTGCTCCTGCAGGGCGGTGGTGATGTCGGTGGTGGTCAGGCCGTAGGCGGCGAGCTTGTTCGGATCGAGCCAGACGCGTTCGGCGTATTCGTTGCCGCCGAAGATCGTGATGTCGCCGACACCATCCAGACGCAGCATCTCGTCGCGGATGTTCAGGTAGATGTAGTTGGCGAGGTAGTTCTGGTCGTAGGTCCTGTTCGGCGAGAGCAGGTGCACGACCAGCATCAGGTCGGGCGATGCCTTGCGGACGATGACGCCGAGGTTGCGCACGTCCGGCGGCAGGCGGGGCTGGGCCACCGAGAGCCGGTTCTGGACGAGGACGTTCGCGATATCGAGGTTGGTGCCGACCTTGAAGGTGACGGTGAGCAGCATGGCGCCGTCGTTCGTCGACAGCGACGTCATGTAGAGCATGTTGTCGACGCCGTTGATCTCCTGTTCCAGCGGCGTCGCGATGGTGGCGGCCACGGTCTCGGCGTTGGCGCCCGGGAAGGAGGCACGCACGGTCACCGTCGGCGGCACGATCTCGGGATATTGCGAGACCGGCAGCTTCTCGTAGGCGACGATGCCGAGGATCAGGAAGATGATCGACGTGACCGAGGCGAAGATCGGCCGGTCGACGAAGAAATGGGCAAAACGCATCGGCTCAACCTTCCGCCGCCGCGCCGGGTGATCCGGATCGTCGGCTCATGTCTTCGTCTGCGGCCCCGCCGGGGACGCAGTGGATTTTTTGGCGCGGCGAATGGTGCGCGCTGGATACGGCGCGGTCGTCAGCTCTTGGTCGGGGGCAGCTGCTTCGTCTCGGGCTTGACCTTGGCGCCGGGACGGACCTTGGCGACGCCGTTGATCACGACGACGTCGTCAGGCTTCAGACCGTCGCGGATGACGCGGTAGCCGTCGACGATCGGGCCGATCTTCACGGGCTTGGCCTCGACCTTGTCCTCGGCGCCGAGCACGTAGACGATGCGCTTGTCCTGGTTGGCCGAGATCGCCTCGTCCGGGATCATGATCGCCTCGTACGGCTTCGTCGCCGGCATCGAGACGATGCCGAACAGGCCCGGCTTGATGAAGCCGTCCGCGTTCGGAACCGTGGCGCGCAGCAGGATCGTACCGGTCTGGCCGTCGACGCGGTTGTCGACGAAGTCGAGCGTGCCCTTGTGGGTCGGCTTCTCCTCGCCGGTGAGCGCGATCATGATCGGCGCGCCCTTGCCGCGCTGGGTCACGCCCATGCCGATGCCGAGCGCGGTTTGGTATTTCAGGAACGACTTCTCGTCGACGGTGAAGCCGAAATAGATCGGATCGAGGGAAACGATCGTCGTCAGCAGCGTCTGGTCGGTGATGACGATGTTGCCCTCGGTGACTGCGCGCTGGCTGATGCGGCCGTTGATCGGCGACTTCACTTCGGTGAAGTCGTAGTTCAGCTGGGCGTTGCGGAGCGCCGCCTCGGCGCTGTCGACGTCGGCCTGCGCGGTTTGCGAGGCCTGCCGGCGCTGGTCGGTGACCTGCTCGGAGATGTTGCCGCCCTTCGAGAGCACCTGTGCGCGTTCGAGGTCGGTCTGGGTGAAGGACAACCGTGCCTTGGCCGAGGTCAGCGTCGCCTGGGACTGTTCGAGCGCGGCCTTGTAGGGCCGGCGGTCGATCAGGAAGAGCACTTCGCCCTTCTTCACCGTGGCTCCGTCCTGGAACATGATCTTGTCGAGATAGCCGGTGACGCGGGCGCGCATCTCGACGAACTCGATCGGATCGAAGCGGCCGGTATACTGATCCTGCTCGACGATCTCGCGGACCACCGGCTTCGAGACGGTGACGCCGGGCGGCGGCGCACCGGGCGCCTGCGCGAACGCGGGCGACGCCGCGGACGCTGCGGCCAGACCGATCGTGACGAGGCTGTAAAGCCGGGCGTTGCGCATTCTTTGGGTTCCCTTCATCCCGCGCTAGAGGCTCGGGACGGGTCGTGTTGTGCGGTGCCGCACACAACCGCCGCAGCGGGCGGACTGGAACGGGGAATGGAGCCGGGGCACCGGGCTGAACCTCGACGGCTGTCTGCGATCAGCGTTCGATCGGCTCTCCCGAGCCGTACCAATCCTTGAAGGCGCCCTCGTAATGCTCGCTCACGTCGAGCCCGGCCTGCCGGGCGGCGGCGATGGCGTGGACCGAGCGGACGCCCGAGGCGCAGGAGAAGACCGGCCGGCGCCCGTCCGTCGCGATCAGCGCCTTGAGCGTGTCCGGATCGAAATCGGAGAGCGGATAGGAGACCGAGCCGGGGATGTGCCCGCCTGCGAACTCGTGCTCCTCGCGCACGTCGATCAGCAGGATCGAGCCGTCGGCCAGCCCCTGCTTCACGGCATCCCGGTCGACATCGACGATCGTCATCGCGTGCGAGCCCCGTTCTTCGCGGCAGATCCCCACGGCCGCCGGTCGGCTGCCACGAAGACTGACGGTTTTCCATATTCGTCAGCGCGGTGGGAGGCAAGTTTGCGACCCGACGCGATCACGGCAGGTCGAGAGCTTCGATCGCGGCATCGAGCTTGTCGAGATGGGCTGGCCAGCCCGGAACCCGGTATCCCGTGAATCGCGCCGCGAGCGACGATCGAAGCGAAGAGGATCGCTCGCTCAACGCCTCGATCGCCGTGCGCCAGCCGGGGCCGTCGAGGGGATCCAGGAACTGCGAGAAGCCGTGGCCGATCTCGCGATGCACGGGAATGTCGGACGCGATGACTGGCAATCCGCTCGCCGCCGCCTCGACCACCGGCAGGCCGTAGCCCTCGATGAAGGACGGCATCAGCAGGGCGGTCGCACCGCGCATCAGCCGGGCGAGGCCGGGTGTCGAGAGTCCCGTGACCTCGGTGACATACGGGGCGATCGCGCGGCAGCGATCGAGCAGGTCCACGACGTTCTCGACCTCCCAGCCGCGCCGCCCGACGATGACGAGATGCGGGGTGTCGGCGCCGTTCCGTTCCGCGAGATCGCGCCAGACCTGGAGCAGGAGCAGGTGGTTCTTGCGGGATTCGATGGTCCCGCAGACGAGGAAGGTCGGCCGCAGGAAACGCGGGGCCTCGCCGTCGCGTGCCGAAAAGACCGGCTCGACGCCGAGCGGCGCCACGGTGATCGGTTTCGGCGCAAAACCCTGCGCGGCGAGATGCGCCGAGAAGCGCCCGCCGACGTCGGCGGAGTTCACGATCACTGCGGCGGCATGCCGGGCAATGGTCTCCATGCGCTGCCTGTGACGGTCCGATTCGCCCGGCCGTCCGTATTCGGGATGCGAGATCGGGATCAGGTCGTGCACGAAGAACACCGGCCGGATGTCGCGGCGCTCGTAGAGCCAGTCGAACCGCGCCGGCCGGTCGAGCCGCAGATGCGAACTGTGCAGGTAGACCGTGTCCGGCGGCAGGACAGCGATGCCGCGGCCGCGCAGCGTGCGCAATGCTGTCCCCAGTTGGATCTGCCGGCGGCGAAGCGCGCTGCGGCGGGCCTTGGCGGCGGACGAGCGCACGCGACTTCCGTCGACGAGGCCGCGATAAACGGGATCGTCCTCTGCGCGCACGTCCTCGACCCATCCCGCCGCGACGGCGTCGACGATCGCGCGCGCCTGTTCCCGATCGATCACCCGCGGCCCGAAAGCACTCGTCACCAGACCGAAGCGCGGTCCTTCGCCTCCGAGCACGTGGCGCGCATAGGCGAGATCGACCCGGTCGATTCCCGTCGGGCTGGCATGCCGCAGCCGTGTGATCAGCCGGGTGAGGTCGAAGGCGATGGCGCGCGGGGGCATGGGTCTCCGTCGGGGCGGGGCAGGACGCCGACGCTCCTTAAACCGCCCCGCCATCGGCCGCGACCGTGCCTGGACGCCTTTCGGGCTTGCGCCGGCCCCGGTCGAAAGCTAAGAGCGCCGAGCCCCTCGGGGCATCGGAACGGATGTGACGGAGTATAGCGCAGCCCGGTAGCGCACCTGTCTGGGGGACAGGGGGTCGCAGGTTCAAGTCCTGCTACTCCGACCAATAAGACGCAGACCATCGGCGATGAACCGATGGTTTCGTTCCGATGGAAGGCCGGGTGCGAAAGCCCCGGCCTTTTCCATGTCTGCGTCATCCCGTTGCGTTCGCACGGTCTCCATTCCGGTGGCGCAAATCACGCATGCGGTTGCCATGCGGGCAGCCGCTTCGAGACGATGGAGGCCGACTTGGTCTCCCGTATCGAATCAGGCGAGAGCCTTCGGCATTGCCGATCAGGCCCGCCCGCCTGTGCCGACGCAGCGCAGTGCACTCAGGGTTATCGGGCCGCAAGACTCGGGATCTTTAGGCAATGCCGTTCCGGTGCTGCGACGCAGCTATTCAATAACAGTTTGGAATCACTCTGACATTCGCGGCCGCTCTTGATTGCTTTCCCTCTTCTCGGTTAGTGCAACGGCCAGACACCGACGCCGCCCTCGGCAGCGCCGGATAGTCCTGCTCATTCGATCCATCGCTCCTCGGGAGGCCGTTTCCGGCTTCCGCTGCATACGGTGCCGAGGACCCGCGCGACATACCCGCCGGCTCAGGGGGCTGGGGATCGGTTCGGGCGAAGGCGATCCGGTCCGCTGGACTGCTGCCGTACCGATCCGCCGCGTTCCCGCCCCAGGGGCGGACGTCCGGCGGGAGGACAGGTTCGACAAGGCAGGCTCGCTCAAGGGCCGCCGTTGAGAGGAGGACAGCCATCGTGGTTCAGGGATTCGAAGTGGCCAGGAACGGACAGCTTTTTCGTCGTGCCGGGCGTGCCGCCGCCGCAGGATGCCTGCTCGCCGGTGCGCTGACGGCGCCCGCCTTCGCACAGGACGCCAAGCCGGCCGCTGCGACCGGGCCGTCGTTGAAGCTCGAACTGAACCGGCTCGAACCCGCCGGCGACAATTGCCGCACCTATCTGCTCGTCGACAACGGCAAGGGGACGGCACTGAAGTCGCTCAAGGTCGACCTGTTCGCCTTCGACACCGAGGGTGTGGCGCAGAAGCGCCTCGCGGTCGAACTCGGCCCTGTCCAGGAGAAGAAGACCGTGGTGCGCCTGTTCGATTTCCCGGCCATCGCCTGCCCGAAGATCGGCCGCGTCCTGCTCAACGACGTCCTCGCCTGCGAGGGCGGCGACGCCAACCGCGAGAGCTGCCTCGAACGCATCGAGACGGCGACGAAGACCAGCGCCGAGTTCGCTCGCTAGCGCACCCCAAGCATCCGCCCGGCCGACGACCGGTCCGGCGCGGAACCGTTGACGTGGACCGGAGACGGCCCACGTCGCCCGTGATCCGTCATTGAGGAGCCCGACCATGGATCCCACTCCCCTCCCGCCGATCGAGTCGGTCCCGCACGATTTCTCGTTCATCGGCCTGTTCCTCCAGGCCGATCCGATCGTGAAGGGCGTGATGGTCGTGCTGATCATCGCCTCGATCGCGTGCTGGACGGTGGTGTTCGAGAAGATCGTGCGGCTCGCGCGTGCCCGCAGCCAGGCCAAGTCGTTCAATACGCTGGTCCAGACCGGCGGCGCGCTCGACGGCAACGCCAAGGGCATCGCAGGCCATGTCGTCCAGGCCGCGCTCGAAGCCTGGCGCGATCACGACCAGACCGAGAGCCGGGCCGAGCGCCGCGACCGCATCGAACGCGCCATGCGCGGTGCCCTCACGCTGGAGGTAAAGCGCCTGCAGAGCGGCTTGCCGCTCCTGGCGACGTCGGGGTCGACCGCACCCTTCATCGGCCTGTTCGGCACGGTCTGGGGCATCATGAATTCGTTCTCGTCCATCGCGAAGAGCCAGGATACCAGTCTCGCGGTGGTGGCGCCCGGCATCGCAGAGGCCTTGTTCGCCACCGCGATCGGCCTCGTCGTCGCGATCCCGGCGGTGATGGCCTACAACAAGCTCAGCGGGGACGTCGCTCGCATCCAGTCCTCGTTCGTCTCCGGAATCGGCATCCTCGGCAACCGCCTCGCCCGCGAGCGCGGGGCGAGCCGCGCCGCCGCCGAGTAGCGCCCCTTCGCCGGGCCGGCCCCCGGCGGGACGCGCGAGCACCGGCGACCGACCGATCGATCCGATTCGGGGTCGAGGTCGCCTTCGGATATCTGTTGCGGCTGCCGATGCGGCGCCGCCGACGCCCAGGAGGGTAGACAGCATGGCGATGGGTTCGATCCGCAGTGGCGGAGACGACGAGGACGGCCTCGACGCGACCCCGATGTCGGAGATCAACGTCACGCCGATGGTCGACGTGATGCTGGTGCTGCTGATCATCTTCATGGTCGCCGCGCCGCTGATGACGACCGGCGTGCCGGTGCAGTTGCCGAAGACCACGGCCGCCAAGGTCGCGCAGGCTCAGAAGCCACTCGAAGTCTCGATCGACAAGGAGGGTCACCCCTTCATCGCCAAGGACGGCTTCACTGCCGAGACGCTGATGCCGCGCCTGCGCGAACTCAAGGCCCAGAACCCCGAGCAGGTGGTGCTGGTGCGTGGCGACAAGGAAGTCCCCTACGGCAAGATCATGGAAGTGATGGGTCTGGTCGGGCAGGCCGGCTTCACCAAGGTTTCGCTGATCGCGCAGTCGCCGGGAGCCGCCGCGCCTGCGGCCGCCCCCGCGGCGCCGGCA